>JALZHC010000381.1 GCA_030914105.1 Acidobacteriota bacterium | reverse complement strand
GCACTCGCTTGACGCCCTCTCTCACGCCGTGATAGGTTTCAGCTTCGTTCCATACATCCAGAAATTTTCGCCCCGGAGACCGTACGGGAGAGCGCAGGAGACAGGTGTGAGCGCGACCACGCTGAAGCAGACGCCCCTGAACGCGATGCACCGGAGTTTGGGCGGCCGCATGGTCGAGTTCGGCGGGTGGGACATGCCCGTGCAGTACCCCGCCGGCACGGTCGAGGAGCACAACCGCACGCGCACGCGCGCAGGCCTCTTCGACGTGTCGCACATGGGCGAGATCGAAGTCGTCGGCCCCGACGCGGTCGCGCTCGTCAACCGCCTCTGCTCGAACGACGCCTCTCGACTCGCTGACGGGCAGGCGCAATATTCCGCGCTCACGACGCCCGCAGGCACGGTCGTTGACGACCTGCTCGTCTACCGCTTCGGCCCCGAACACCTCCTGCTCGTCGTCAACGCCTCGACGACCGACAAAGACTGGGACTGGATCGTCTCCCACAAAGGGGACGAGCACGTCACGCTCACGAACCGCAGCGCCGACTTCTGCCAGCTCGCACTCCAAGGCCCGGAAGCCTTGAGCATCATGCAGACGCTCACCGCGTCGCCGCTCGCAGAGATCAAGTATTACCACTTCCGCGAAGGGCGCGTTGACGGCGTGCCCGCCGTCATCTCGCGCACGGGCTACACGGGCGAGGACGGCTTCGAGGTCTACGCCGCGCCGGACAAGGCCGAACGTCTCTGGGACAGGATTCTCGACGCGGGCCGCTACGGCACGCCCGAAGGCGTCCTGCCCGCGGGGCTGGCCGCGCGCAACACGCTCCGCCTCGAAGCAGGCATGGCGCTCTACGGCCACGAAATCACCGAAGAGACGACGCTTTTGGAAGCCAACCTCGGCTGGATTACAAAGCTCGGCAAGGGCGACTTCACGGGGCGCGACGCGCTCGCACGGCAGAAGGAGAAGGGCGTCGGCCGCAAGCTCGTCGGCTTCGAGGTCACGGAGCGCGGCATCGCACGCGACGGCCAGGACGTTTACATCAATGGTGAGCGCGTCGGTTACGTCACTTCGGGCAGCCCCGCGCCGTACCTGAAGAAGAACATCGGCATGGCCTACGTGCCGGTTGATTACGCAGTCGTCGGTCAGCCGATACAGGTTGACGTTCGCGGTCGAATGGTCGGCGCGCAAGTAGTCCCCGTGCCGTTTTATAAGAGGGAGAAGAAGAGTAGCCAGTAGTCAGTAGCCGGCAGGCTCCGTCTCTCCGGCCCTGACGCTGATAATGAAGGCCACTCGATAGAAAGCTTCTTCTACTGACTACTGGCTACTGACTACTGACTACTGAGGAGAATCATGGCAAACGTTCCCGAAGGCTTGTACTACAGCAAGGATCACGAGTGGCTGAGGGTCGAGGGCGACGCGGGCACGGTCGGCATCACCGACCACGCGCAGAACGCTCTGGGCGACGTGGTCTACGTCGAGCTGCCGAAGGTCGGCGAGACTTTCGGGGCGCACGACGTGTTCGGCTCGGTCGAGTCCGTCAAGGCCGTCTCCGAGATCTTCTTCCCTGTCGCGGGCGAGGTCACGGAGGTCAACGAGTCGCTCGCCGACGAGCCGGAGCGTGTCAACTCAGACCCATACGGCGACGGCTGGATGGTGCGCATCCGTCTCACGAACCCCGGCGACGTGGACAGCCTCCTTAGCCCTGCCGAGTACGAGGACTTCATCAAGTCGGAGTCGTAAACCCAAAGTGCGCTACATTCCAAACTCGCCCGAAGAGCGGCAGGAGATGCTGCGCGGACTCGGCCTCAACTCGGCGGAAGAACTCTTCGACTCGATACCCGCCGATGCGCTCCTGCGCGGGCCGTTGAAGACGCCCGCCGCACTCTCCGAGATCGAACTCCTCGAACGCTTCGAGTCGCTGGCCGCGCAGAACACGGCGGCCCTTCGTCCGAGCTTCCTCGGCGCGGGCGCTTACCAGCACTACGCGCCGACGATTATTGACAGCCTCATCCAGCGCTCCGAGTTCTTCACGGCCTACACGCCCTACCAGCCTGAAATCTCGCAAGGGACGCTCCAGGCCATCTTCGAGTTTCAGACGCTCGTCTGCCAGCTCACCGGGATGGACGTGGCCAACGCCTCGATGTACGACGGCTCGACCGCGATGGCCGAGGCCGTCTTGATGGCCGAGCGCGTCACGCGCCGCTCGCGCGTGCTCGTCTCCGGCGCTTTGCACCCGGAGTACATGCAGGTCACGGAGACTTACGTCGCACACGCAGGCATCGAGCTTCTACGCTCCGGCGTTGACGAAGAGACGGGCCGCACGACGTTTGATGACTCTGACGTAGACAAGACGGTGGCCGCGGTCGTCGTCCAGTCGCCCAACTTCTTCGGCTGCGTTGAGGACTTGAAGGCTCTGGCCGACAGGGCGCACGCGGCGGGCGCGCTCGTCGTCGTTGTCGTCACGGAGAGCGCTTCGTTCGGCTTCTTGCGTTCGCCCGGCGCGTGCGGCGCAGACATCGTCGTCGCCGAGGGTCAGTCGCTCGGCGTGCCGCTCTCTTTCGGCGGCCCCTACGTCGGCCTCTTCGCCGCGCGCGAGCAGTACGCGCGCCAGCTTCCGGGCAGGCTCGCAGGCATCGCCTACGACAAGGAAGGAAGGCGCGGCTTCGTCCTCACGCTCGCCACGCGCGAGCAGCACATACGCCGCGAGAAGGCCACCTCGAACATCTGCACCAACGAGGGACTCATCGCGCTCGCGGCGACCATCTACATGACGACGATGGGCCGCCGAGGCTTGCAGGAGACGGCCGCGCAGTGCGCGCAGAAGGCCGCCTACGCCAGGAGACAGATTGCCGCCGTCGAAGGCTTCTCGCTTCCACACTCCGCGCCCGTCTTCAACGAGTTCGTCGTCCGCGCGCCGGTCGAAGCTACGGGCTTACTGCGCCGCCTTGCCTCCGAGCACAACGTAACGGGCGGCCTCGCGCTCTCGCGCTACTTCCCCGAACGCACGAACGACATCCTCGTCTGCGTCACCGAGACGAACAAGCGAGGCGAGATTGACGCGCTCGTCAACGGACTTAAAGAAGTCCGGAGTCCGGAGTCCGGAGTCTAAAGTCAAAGGCGACAGCGCGGCTTTTGATTTCAGACTCCAGACTCCGGACTCCGGACTCCAGACTTATGGAAAAGAAGGCGACACCGCACATCACGCAGAACGAGGCGCTCGTCTTCGAGCGCTCGCAGACGGGCCGACGCGGCTACCGCCTGCCCGCGCTCGACGTTGAGGAGACGCCTTTGGACGAGCTTCTGCCAGCCGACTTGAGGCGCGAAGACGACCTCGAAGGCGTGCCGGAGTTATCGGAGCCGGACGTGGTGCGCCACTTCACGCGCATCTCGACGTGGAACTACAACATTGACCTCGGCCTCTACCCGCTCGGCTCCTGTACGATGAAGTACAACTCGCGCCTCAACGAACGAGTGGCGCGCATCCGGGGCTTCGCAAACCTCCATCCGCTCGCTTCGGCAGAGGACGCGCAGGGCGCGCTCGCCGTGATGTACGAGCTTCAGCAGCACCTCGCGGAGATCACGGGCCTGCCCGGCGTCTCGCTCCAGCCCGCGGCGGGCGCGCACGGCGAGATGACCGGCGTGATGATGATTCGCGCCTTCCTCGACGCGCGCGACGGCGCGGGTGAAGGCGGCGCGGGTAACGAAGTAGACGCGAGCGGAAAAGGAGCGAGTAAAGAAGAGGCGAGTAAAGAAGGGAACGCGGGTGAAGCAGGAAGTGGGCGAGGGAGTCAGCGCCGACGCGTCATGCTCATCCCCGACTCGGCTCACGGCACGAACCCGGCGTCGGCTCATCTCTCCGGCTTCACCGTCAAAGCTATTCGCTCCACGTCCGAGGGCCTGACCGACCTCGAACACCTGCGCGAGCTTTGCGCGGCGGGCGACGTGGCCGGCCTGATGCTCACGAACCCGAACACGTGCGGCATCTTCGAGCGCAACATCAGAGAGATTTGCCGCATCGTCCACGACGCCGGCGGCCTCGTCTACATGGACGGCGCGAACATGAACGCGCTCGTCGGAGTGGCACGCCCCGGCGACATGGGCGTGGACGTGATCCACCTCAATCTGCACAAGACCTTCTCGACTCCGCATGGCGGCGGCGGCCCAGGCTCCGGCCCCTGCTGCTGCACTTCGGAGCTTGAGCCGTTCCTGCCCGTCCCGCGCGTCGTCCGTAAAGGCGAAGGCTTCAGCCTCGACTCAGACCGCCCGCAAAGTATCGGTCGCGTCAAAGCCTTCTACGGCAACTTCGGCATGCACCTGCGCGCGCTCGCCTACATCCTGACGCACGGCAACGACGGCCTTCGCGAGGCGACCGAGGCCGCGGTGCTGAACGCGCGCTTCATCGCCGAAGGACTCGCCGACACCTTCGACAAGCCGTTCGGCTCGCCGCCGATGCACGAGGTTCTCTTCACCGACAAGCGGCAGTCGCGCAAGGGCGTCCACACGCTCGACATCGCGAAGCGTCTGATTGATTACGGCTTCCACCCGATGACGATCTACTTCCCGCTCATCGTACAGGGCGCGATGCTGATTGAGCCGACCGAGTCGGTCGGTCGCGCCGAGCTTCAGCAGTTCGTCGAGGCCATGAAGGAGATCGCGCGCGAGGCTCTGGAAGAGCCCGAAACGGTCTTGAACGCCCCGCACACGACGCGCATCGGTCGGCTCGACGAGGCCGCCGCCGCGCGCAAGCCCGTCCTGCGCTGGCGTCCCGCCGAGAAGACCGCGACCGCCTAAGCCGCTTCGCCGCAACACGCGGAAGCGCCCGGCCGTGCCTGTCAACTGACAAGCAC
>JALZHC010000380.1 GCA_030914105.1 Acidobacteriota bacterium | reverse complement strand
CGGTAAGGCTCGACGAAGGCGGGCGCGAGTTCGATTGCCTTGCGCAGCTCGGCGCGGATCATCTCGGTCTGCCGCTCGAAGTCCTGGACGGAGATTTTGTCTGCGCCCGCGTCTGTGCCCTCGCGGTTGAGCGCGTCCGCGAGATGGTAGTGCGCGAGGTAATCCTGCGGGTCTCGTTCGGCGGCCCTTTGCAGCTCTTCGCGCGCCTCGGCGACGCGGCCCTGTTTGAGTCGCAGGAGGCCGAGCAAAGAGCGCGCCGCGGCCAGGTCGCCCTCGAGTTCGAGAGCGCGGCGCAGGTAAGTTTCCGCCTCGTCCAGGCGCTCGGTGCGCAGCAGCAGGTCGCCGAGACGCGCGAAGCCTTCGGCCTCGGTCAACGCCTGCAACTTCAACTGCGAGTCGAAGTCGAGCGGGCGCTCGAAAGACTCCGAGCTTTCGGGGTAGCTCGCGAGCCGCACGTATGCGGCCAGCTCGGTTTCGAGTTTGTCCGCGTCGGTCTGGAAGGCCCGACCGAAAGCTTCCGTGAAGGTCTCGCCCGCGGCGAGCAGGTCGACAAAGCGCGTGAGCTGTGCGCGGCGTGCGCCGCCGTTGAGAAGGTAGTGGACGAGCGCCCAGGACTCGGCGTAGAAGAGGCCGCGCTTGTCCGGTTCAAAGTAGTAAGGCGAGCGCTGGTCAACCTCGAAGAGCGTGGCGAGTGGGATGAGCGCGCGCCCGCGCAGCTCGCGCACGCGAAGGGGGATGGGCGCGCCGAGCGTCAGGCGGCGTCGGTCGTCGGAGACGCGCGCGGTGCTGTAGAACTCGGCCAGCCCCTCTTTGAGCCAGAGCGGCGCTTCATGGAAGTAATTGTTGACGAGCAGGTGCGTATACTCGTGCAGCAATGTCGAGGAGCCGCCGCCGCGCGAAGTGTCCGCGTCGAGCGCGAGCGTGATGTAGTTGACTTCCGCTCCGGGCTGGAAATAGCCGGCGACATAAGAGGCGGTCTGGCCGCGGTAGACGGGCTTGAAAGGCTCGTAGTCGCGCTCGCCGCGGAAGACGACGACGGCGGTTGGCACGGCGTCGTCGAAGTGGCCGCCCGACATCAGGCGCGCGAAGGCGGCGCGGTACTCTTCCAGGCGCACGGCCACGCGCCGCAACTCCTTCTCGCCCGCCCGCCCCGTGACGAGGAAGTTCTGCGAGCGCACGCTCAGCCACTCGTCGCCCGCGGCGCGCGTCGGCTGCGACACGCGAAAGAGTAGAGGCGCGGTCAACGCCGCCAGGACGAGGAAGAGTTTGAAAGTGCGTCTCTTCATGCGTCGGTTCGCCGCGGCGCGCGTCCCTGTTCGTCGGGGCCGTGCCGAGCGTGCGCGCCCGCTGGAAATCAGAAGGTCAGAAGAGCCTGTGAATCAGATAGACGATGCCGACGACGAGCGCGACACCCGCGAGGACGAGCAGCGCGATGCACCCGTAAAACGTGAGCCTCAGTTTCTTCGCCGTCTTCTCGTCGCCGGGCGAGAGCTGGTTCTGCGGGAAGTACGGGGGCGGGGTGTCGGTCGGCACTTTCGCTGCTGGTCTCCTTACTGGCTCGCGCGTTCGGCGCGGGCGATTGTAGCACATCCGGGTTTATCCGTTCTTGAGCTTAAAGCGTCAAAGATTCAACGCAGAGGCGCAGAGGACGCAGAGGGGGCGCAGAGGAATTCAGCTTCCAAAGCTCACCGTCTCAACGCACAAGTCTCTGCGCTTCCTCCGCGTACTCTGCGCCTGCGGCAGTGAACACCCGATGCTTTATGCTCAAGATTGAACCTTCAGCCCAAAGTTGAATAAGCCCTTATCACATCCAGGTTGCTTGCCCGCCGCCGAGCGCCCGTGCTACCGTTTTTGCTTTCGGCGGAGAGACGTGGGCGAGACCGTCTGAAGCCTTCAGGTGCCTTTATGATTCGAGCGTTCCGCGGCAAGCGCCCGCAGATTCACCCGACCGCCTTCGTAGAGGAGAGCGCGCAGGTCATCGGCGACGTGACGATTGGCGCGCACTCATCCGTCTGGTTCGGCGCGGTCGTGCGCGGCGATGTGTTCCACATCACGATAGGCGAGCGCACGAACATACAGGATGGCACGGTCATCCACGTCACCAACGGCACGCACGCGACCATTTTGGAAGACGAGGTGACGGTCGGCCACAACGTCACTTTGCACGGCTGCCACGTCGAGCGCGGGTGCCTGGTCGGCATCGGCTCGATTGTGATGGACGGCTGCCGCGTCGGCGAGAAGTCTCTGGTCGCGGCGGGCGCGCTCGTCAGCCCCGGCACTGTCATCCCGCCGCGCTCGCTCGTCATGGGCGTGCCGGCGCGCGTCAAGCGGCAGTTGACCGAACGCGAGACGGCAGACCTCGACGTGTTCTGGCAGAACTACGTCGAGTACACGCGCGCCTACCGAGAGGAGTACGGCATCGCCGACGGGCAGGCATAAGCCGGCGAGCAGGCGCGAGGCCGACGAGGAGAGGTGTCAACGCCTCGACGCTTTCAAGGGTGTAAACGTCTCGATGCTTTCGACGCTCACAAAGAGTTCAGCGGCGGGCGCGCTCGTCGCTCTCGGCCTGCTCGTTTTGTGCGCGCACGCGGCGTCCGGGCAGGCGAGGGAAGCGAAGGGCGTCGAGGGCTTCGACGCGCCGGGCGCGCAGAACACGGGCGGGCCTTACGGGTTGGAGAAGAAGGTCAACGAGTTCGGCATCTGGGGCGGCGGCTCCTTCGGCAGCCCGACGCTCATCGGCACGACCCGTGACACGGGCCTCGCCATCTTCGCGCTGCGCTACGCGAGGGTGCTTGCGCGCAGCGAGAGCCTCGCCTTCAAGTACACGTTGGACGCAGTGCCGGTCGCGCGCCTCTCGTTCCCGGTCTTCGAGCAGGCCGCGACGCCCGGCGCGGTCGCCTTCGAGCGGCGCAAGACGATCACCGCCGCGGGCCTGTCGCCCGTCGGCTTCCAACTGAACTTCCGCCGGCGCGAGCGCGTGCAGCCGTTCCTACAGACGAGCGGCGGCTTCCTCTACTTCGGCGAGCGCATTCCGGACGAGCGCGGCGCGCGCTTCAACTTCACGGGCGACTTCGGCGGCGGCGTCGAGTGGAAGACCGCGCAGCGGCGCGCATGGACGTTCGGCTATCGCTACCAGCACATCTCGAACGGCTACCGCGCGCAGGTCAACCCCGGCTTCGACTCGAACCTCTTTTACGTCGGCATCTCGATCTTCAAGTGACCGAGCAGCTGGAAGGATTTTTAGTTTCAAGCTTGGTTGAGTGTGAAGCGACGAAGGGTTAACCACAGAGGACAGAAAGCTCGCGCGAAGGTCACAGAGAAAAAACCTTTGCGCCCTTCGTGAAATCCTTCGTGCCCTCCGTGGTTAAATCTATTTTCCGTTAACGCTCAACTCAGATTCGGACGAGCATGGCAGCCAAGACACAACCGGCGCGCGGCATGCGCGACTTTCTGCCCGCGGACGTGCGGCGGCGCGAGTACGTCATGCGTCTCATCAAAGACGTTTACGAGCGTTACGGCTTCGAGCCTCTGGAGACGCCCGCGGTCGAGAACATCGAGACGCTCCTCGGCAAGTACGGCGAAGAGGGCAACCAGCTCATCTTCAAAATCCTCAAGCGCGGCGAGCACGAGCGCACGGGCGAAGCAGACCTCGCGCTCCGCTATGATTTGACCGTCCCGCTCGCGCGCGTCGTCGCAGAGTACGGCGACAAGCTCCCCAAATTTTTCAAGCGTTACCAGATTCAACCCGTCTGGCGCGCAGACCGCCCCGCGCGCGGTCGCTTCCGAGAGTTCTACCAGTGCGACGTTGACGTGACGGGGACGCGCTCGCCCGTCGTCGAAGCGGAACTGTGCGCCGCCGCGAGCGACGCGCTCACGAGCCTTGGATTCACGAACTTCACCATCCGCCTCAACCACCGGCAGGTGCTCGCGGGCGTGCTCTCGGCCGCAGGCGTCGCGTCGGACAAGCACGGGGACGCGCTCGTCGCGCTCGACAAGCTGGACAAGATAGGGCGCGAGGGAGTCGCGCGCGAGTTCGCCGAGCGCGGCATCAGTGCCGAGAGCGGCGAGGCGTTGCTCAGCTTCTTCGAGAACCTGCCGGCGCTCGAACATGCCGCCGAGTTCGTCGCCGACGGGTCGGGCGAGTCGCAGGGCGAGGCTTACAACCACGCCGCGCTCGGTCGCCTCGTCGAGTTCATCGGCGGCCACGACGCGGGCGCGCTCGGCGTGGAAGAGCTTCGGCAGATCGTCGAATACTCTTCGGCTTACGGCGTCGCCGGGCGCGTTAGGATTGACCCGTCGCTCGCGCGCGGACTCTCTTACTACACCGGCGCGATCATGGAGATCAGCGTGCCCGACCTCGCCGGCTCTCTCGGCGGCGGCGGGCGCTACGATAACCTCGTCGGCATGTTCTCAGGCCGTGATATTCCGGCGTGCGGCTTCTCGCTGGGGCTTGAGCGTATCATCGTCGTGATGACCGAGCGCGGGATGTTTCCAGCCGACCTTGAGCGCGCGGCGGCTGACGTTTTGGTGACGGTCTGGAACGAAGAATCAATCAAGGACTCGCTCGCCTTCGCCGCAGAGCTGCGACGGAGCGCGCCGCAACTGCGCGTTGACGTCTATCCGGAGGCCGACAAGCTCGGCAAGCAGCTCAAGTACGCATCCTCGCGCGGTGTACCCTTCGTCGTCGTCATCGGCGACGAAGAGCGTGCACGCGGCGAGGTCGCGCTGAAGGAGATGAAAACGGGCGAGCAGCGGACGGTGAAACGCGAACAGGCCGCTACGACGTTACAGGAGGCAGTAGCCCGACCGTGAGGGAGGGCGTGTGTGCGGCGGCTTGAGACGCCCTCCCTCAC
>JALZHC010000379.1 GCA_030914105.1 Acidobacteriota bacterium | reverse complement strand
GCGGTGAGCTACCCGTGGCAAGAGACTCGATAGAAAGTTGAATACAGATCATTGTTTCGACTCGTAGCCGTCGCGCAACTGACGCACGTGGAGCTTGCGTTTGTCGGAAGCCTTCAGACGGACTTCGACCCTGTGAAAGCCGGGCCGAGGCGCGGCGGCGCTCGCGTGGTAGCCGAGCACATACTGGCCCGCGAGGTCGTCGGCGATGGCCTGGAAGATGGGCCGGAGGTCGTGTTCGGCGCGCGGGTCGAGAGAGGTGCGCGCGTCGCCGACGACGAAGTAGCGCCCGCCGGTCTTCTCGGCCAGCTCGCGGAAACCCTTCGAGGGGCGGCGCATGCGGAGATGGCCGCCGCTCGGCTCGAAGAGCGGGAGGTGAATCACATAAAAGGAGATGCCCGCGGCGCGCGCTTCGTCGATGGCGGAGTCGGCGCGCGTCGCGCTCGCGGTGTCGAGACCATCGCTGAGGAGGACGACGATGCGGCGCTCGGTCGGCTGCGGCGGGGCCGAGACGAAGGCGCGGACGGCTGCGAGCGCGGCGTCGAAGATGGCCGTGCGTCGGTCTGGAAGCGCAGCGATCTGAAAGGCCGCGCGGGCGCGGCGGAGTTCATTGGTGAAGGAGAGCGCGAGTTCGGGCTGCTCACGGAACTGCATGACGGCGACGCGCGAGCGCGGGCCAAAGTGGGAGAAGACGGCGAGCGCTGTCTCGCGCTGCGCGTTGATGATGTCGCGCGTGCTGCCGGAGCCGTCGAGGAGGAAGAGGAGCGAGACGCGCTCCGCGCCCGCGGCGAAGTATGCAGGCTCGACCGGCTGGCCTTCGTCAAGCACCTCGAAGTCGGACTGCGCGAGTCCGGGGACGCGCTGCCCTCGCGCGTCGGTAACGAAGAGGGGAATGGTCACGAGGTCTGTGCGGACGCGAACGACCTCTTCGGACTCGTCCTGGCTGTCTTGTGCGGACGCGCGGGTCGGGCAGAGTTGAAGAAGTAGAGTTAAGGCGCAGGCGAAGAGTAAGACGGCGCAGGCTCGACGGTGTGTGTGGAACCGTCGCGGGGTCGCAGCGCGTCTGAAGGTCATGCCGCCGCCGGGCTAGAACAGGAAGCGCCCGAAAAAGAGAATGCTCAGGATGACGGCAAGCGTGATGACGATGAGCTTGATGAAAGTCACAGCCGATTCCTCACGGTAGAAAGCGCTTGCCCCTTGTACGAAGCGGGCATTTTATCGGCGCGTGGAGTGGCGTGTCAACGTCCGGTTCGTCTCGGTAAGACCGGCCCAGGTGTCGCTTTTCATCAAGGCAGTACGCGCGAGAGGCTGCGCGGGTTCCGTCCGCCCACGGTTCGTCGCAGCAGGCCGGGTATGTTTAAATGCGGCTCGTGAGAGAAAAAGTCAGGGCGGCCCGCCTTGTGAATCGGCAGAGCAACGTGGGAGGGACGGTCGAGCGAAGGGCGGTCGCGCACGCGCGGAACTGCCGCAGCCTGTTGCTGCTTCTGTCGCTGCTCTGCGTCGGCGCGTCGGCGTCGGCCCGTTCGCTGGACGTGAAGATAACTGTGCTCTCCGCAAGCCCTGCGCGCGTGCGCGTCGAGGGACGGAGGGAGGCGGGCGTGACCGCTTGGTCATTCCGCGACTCATACGCGGGCGCGGTCGGCCTCGCGGGGCGGATAGAGAATCTTTCGCTCGCGGACGAGGGCGGCGCGGCGGTTTCGTTCCGACAGCTCGCGCCGGGTGAGTTCACGAGCGCGAAGGCCGCGACGCGTTTCAGCTACGAGATGAGGCTCGAACCGCCCTCCTTCATCAGCGACGCGTCGCACGTCTCCTGGCTCGCGCCAGACCGCGGCCTCATCATGCCCGGCGACATCCTGCCGCTGCCGCTCGCCGACGCGCGCGTCGAGCTTGCGCTCCCCGCGGGCTGGGGCGTCTCGACGGTCGAAGCGAAAACGGCCGACGGCTCGTTCGACGCGGGCGACGCGGAGCGCTCGGTCTTCGTCGTCGGGCGCGACCTTCGGGAGCGACGCGGGCACGCGGGCCGCATGGCCTTCACGCTCGCGACCGCGGGTGAGTGGGCATTCACGGACGCCGAGGCGTCGGACGCGGCGGAAGAGGTTCTCAAAATTTATGAAGACGTGATGGGCGGCGTGCCCGCGACGCGCGCCATGCTGGCGCTGCTGCCGCCGCCGCAAGCAGTCGCGGGCAGCGTGTGGAACGCGGAGACGCGCGGCTCGACGGTCGTGCTCCTGTCCGGCAGTCTGCCCTCGAAGCTCGCGGCGCTGGCGCAGCTCAACGGCGCGATCACTCATGAGCTTTTCCACCTCTGGGTTCCCAATGGCCTCAAGCTTGGCGGCGAGTACGACTGGTTCTACGAGGGCTTCACAAACTACGAGGCGCTGCGCGTCGCGATGCGGCGCGGGCAGTTGACCTTTCCGAACTACCTCGACGCGTTGGGCCGCGAGTTCGACGCATACAAGTCTGAGCGCGGAGGCCGTGAGGTCTCGCTCGTCGAGGCGTCGCAGAAGCGTTGGTCGGGCAGCACGGCCCTCGTCTACCACAAAGGGATGCTCGTCGCCTTCTTCTACGACCTCGCGCTCATGCGCGAGACCGGCGGCAGGAGTTCGCTCGAAGCAGTCTACCGCGAGCTGTTCCGACGCTACGGCCCGCAAGGCGAGCGCGCGGAGGACGGGAACCGTGCCGTCGTCGAAGCTCTGGGCGCGATGCCGGGCATGAGCGACTTCGTGGAGCGCCACGTGGTCGGCGCTTCGGAGATTGACCTTGCGCGGCAGATCGAGCCTTTCGGCTTGAGGGTCGAGCCGGGCGGGGCGCGCACGCACGTCGGCGTCGCCGCGTCGCTCGAACGTCCGCAGCGGGAATTACTGCGCAAGTTGGGTTACAATGAGGAGGCGGACGCCGAGTCGCGAAAGCTCCACGAGCAGTTGAAGAAGCGACTCCCGCGCTGATGAAGAAAGCGACTCCCGGCTGACAGGGCGCGGCACTCCGGCGTCACGTTTGAAGCAACATGATGAAAACAGTTTCGCTCCGCGCCGTCCCCTTCGCGCGCGGGTTGGTTAAGAAAATCGTTTCCGAGATGAATGCCCCCAGGCTCGCTTTAATTCTGCTTCTCGCGCTCCTCGCCTGCGGTTGCAGCACGCTCGCCAGCAAGCTCGCCAGTAAAGAGGAGACGGGCTACGTCATCGCGCGGCGCGCGGAGGTTAGGAGTTCGTCGGCGGTCGTCGCAGCAGACCTCAAGGAGGTCGTCCGCGGCGACGAGCTGGACATCCTCGGCTCGGCCACCATGCCCGACACGGGCGAGCGCTGGCTCCACGTCCGCACGCGCGACGCCGAGCCGATAGAGGGCTGGATCGAGGCGCGCAACCTCATCTCGCAAGGCATGGTCGAGCGCTCGCGCCAACTCGCGCGCGAGGACGAGGGCACGCCCGCGCAGGCCACCGGCCAGCTCCGCGCCAGCACCAACATACGCTTCTCGCCCGACCGCAGCGGCAACGACAACATTCTGATGAAGCTGGAGAGCGGCGCGAAGTTCGACATCGTCGGCTGGAAGCGCGTCCCGCGCCCGAAGTCTCTGGAGAGCACAGAGAGCGACGACGCGCCGAAGGCCGGCGCGGTGGAACAGGGCGCGGCCAAGCGCAAGCGCGAGAAGGAGGAGCCGAAGGAGCCGGAGGAGGTTGACGAGCTTTGGTACAAGGTGCGCCTGCCGCCCACAACCTCGCCGGCACCCGCGGGCTGGGTCTTCGGCAAACAGGTCGAGCTGACCGTGCCGAGCGACATCATCTTCTACCGCACGGGGCGCGAGTTCGTCGCCTGGCAGAGGCTCGACAGCTACGACGTCGGCGGGCCGCGGCCCGCGCGCGGCGAGAAGGACGAAAACAAAGACGCGCGGCCGGGCAGTTGGGTCATACTCGAAAAGAGCAGCACCGACGAGGCCAACGGCCCGGACTCGCCGGACTTCGACCGCGTCTTCGTCCTCGGCTACGACAAGGACAGGCAGGAGCATTACACGGCCTTCCGCAGCCAGGACTTGAAGGGCTACCTCCCTTTGAAGGTCGAAGGGAAGGGCGACACGAAAACCTTCACGGTGAGGGCGCTGGTTGAAGGGCAGTTGAAGGAGATCAAATACAAGGTTTACACGAACGAGAGGGGCCTGCTGAAAGTGGAATCGCTGAGCGACCTGCCGAAGCCCGGCAAGTCGCGTTGAGCGGCAATCGCCGGCGCGCCGGGAATGAAAAGAGCCTCAGAAAATGGCTCGCGTTTCGGGGGCGACAAATTCTGCCGCCCGCGGTTGACAAACGTCCGAGAATATCTATAATGCCTCCTTGCCTGAAACAAGGCGGTTGACATAAAGACACCCAGAGCGCGTTTGACGAGCCGCTTCTCTTTCAAGATTAGTGAGAGGGAGCGGCTGTTTCATCGGCCAAAACCGCGCGGCGGCGGCAACGAAAAGTCGCCGGGCGCATCTAAACCCGATGCACTTGACAACGGACGTGGCTTAAGGTAAAGTCACCGTTTCCTTGAGGCGACAAGGAGTCGCCTGAGGGCAACTGACGCGAATCCGAGGCATCTAAGTAAGGATTCGTTTGAAGAGAGAGCGATCTTTGAAAACTAGATAGAGCGTGTCCCAAGAGATGACCTTTGAGGGCTGACGCGCGCGCGATAAAGCGCGGCGTACAAAACTCGAGAAGAGTCATCATCGGATACATTAACCAGTTTCGATGATGTTCCAGAATCAAAACTTCTAAACGAGAGTTTGATCCTGGCTCAGAATCAACGCTGGCGGCGTGCCTCAGACATGCAAGTCGAACGCGAAAGGCCCCTTCGGGGGCCGAGTAGAGTGGCGTCCGGGTGAGTAACACGTAGGT
>JALZHC010000378.1 GCA_030914105.1 Acidobacteriota bacterium | reverse complement strand
GCCATTGAAGAGAGCGCCGGTAGGCCGTCGGGTTGCCGCGGTCGAGCACGAGCGGCCAAGCGCCCAGAAGCTCCAGCGCGCGCCCCACGACCGGCCACTTGAACGCCTCGTTCCAGGCGAGGTAGCGGATCGGTATGTCGACGGGAACCGTCACCCAGAAGGGGTCAACGTAGGTCTGGTGGTTGGCGGCGATGACGAGTCCGCCGCCCGCCGGAATATGCTCGACGCCGCGGAAGCTGATGCGCCACAGCACACGCGAAACCCCGCCGACGATTGGGCGCAAAACGTTCACGGCCCACCGCGGCAGGGCGCGTGGCTCCGCCACACTCCCCTTGCGCTCGCCTTCGTCGGGAGACTCAGCCACTGACTTCGCCGCTTCGCTCAAAACTAATCGTCGGCCCCTCTTCCTTTATCACGAACCGCCGGTTCAGTCGTCACAAACCGCTGATTCGATCATCACGAACCGTCATTGCGCGTCGCTCACTCGTCCGCGCCTTCGGAACCGACGCGCGCGCCCAGACTCTTCCAGGCGTCGCTCATCCGCGCGACCGGCCCGCCCGCCTCGCCCGCTGCGCCGCCCTCCGCGACCGGCCTCAAGCCTTCGAGTGAGGTGACCTTCAGCTCCTCCCACCATTCCGGGATGTCGCGCTCCGAGAGCGCGTCCTCGTTCCAGCGCTCGCAGCGCTCGCACTCGAAGCCCGTGTACGCGCGCGCCTCCGCCTTCGTCAGCGCGAGCCGCGTCCGCGCGTTACACAAATGGTCGCTGCACCAACGCTCCACCTCGACCAGCAACACCTCGCGCGGGAAGACGATTCGTTTGGTCATGTCCAACCCCTAAGAGCCGTGATAAGTGATGAGTGATGAGTGATAAGAAAAAACGGGCGTGTGCCTTTTCTTATCACTCATCACTCATCACTTATCATTCTGCACTTCTATTCTATCCCCTCCAGCGGCCACTCGCCGTCAATGAACTCCATGTGGAGGCGCGGGATGCCGTCCGGGCCGGTGCGCGCGGCGCGGATGGCGGCGGTGAGCGACTGCCCCGTCTCCATGTTCGTCACGCGCACGAAGCGACCGCGCTCGGCCTTGAGCGTCGTCCAGACGGCGGCCCCGCGGCGGCTGAGGTTCTCGGTCACCGTCTCTTCGCTGGCGCTCACGCGCCCGTCCGCGCCGAACAGCTCGATGCGCACGGCCACGGCCACCTTCAAACGCGTCTTCTCCGAACGCACGCCCGCCGCGCCCAGTTCCTGCGTCTCGCGCGTCTTCCAGAGCACGCCGCCTTCGGTCGAGAGCGACTCGATGTCGTAGCGCGTCGCCGGGTCGCGCAGGTAGCTCGCGGGCGGGTTCTTTCCCGTGAACGCGACGCCGACCTCGTAGCGCACGAGCAGTCCTTCTCCGCCCGCGCCCGGCTGCGTTCGCGCCGCGAGGCTGCGCACGAGCGCCCAGATGCGATACTGATCCTCTATGTGGTCGAAGCAGCGAAGCTGTCGCGGCATCGGCAATATCAGGTGCAAGAGCCGCCCGCGCTCGACCGGGCGTGTGAGCGAGAAGCGCGCGCCGAACGGCGTCACGTCAATGAGCCGCGACATCTCGACCCAATCGTGCCCGGCGGTCTCACGGCAGTGCACGCGCACCGGCAGGGCCAGCTTGACGCGCTCGCGCAGTCGCTTCGATTTGCCCTCGAATCCCATCCCGCGAACGTCGCATTTCGGGCGACGGCCAGGCGCAAAATTTTGAGTCCCGCGGCCAGGCCGAAAAAGGTCGCCGCGGCGGGTAAAATGGTTGATTTTACAAGGCTTTATCCCGCCTGCGGGAATTGCCAAAACGGCCCTCTTGGGCTACAATATCTCGTACTTTCTCCGCGCCGTCTTCCGCTCCTGAAAGTACCCCGTGACAGCCTGATTTCGCGCCCCTGAAGGGCAGCTTTAAAGAGCCCCGCGGGTCTCAAAGCGTTCAAGATTTCTGTGCTGGGGCGGCGCTGGTTCGGACGGGCGTGCGGCTGCTGTCGGCACGCCCGCGGGATGCGGCAAATTGTACCGGAAAGGTTTATCGGATGGAAACTTTAGAACGTCATAACTACGTCAACATCGAAGACGAGATGCGCCACTCGTATCTCGACTACGCCATGTCGGTCATCATCGGGAGGGCGCTGCCGGACGCGCGCGACGGGTTCAAGCCCGTCCACCGGCGCGTGCTCTGGGCGATGCACGAGCTGGGCAACGCTTACAACAAGGCTTATAAAAAATCGGCGCGCATCGTCGGCGACGTGATCGGCAAGTATCACCCGCACGGCGACACCGCCGTCTACGACACTATCGTCCGCATGGCGCAGGACTTCTCCATGCGCTACCCGCTCGTTGACGGTCAGGGCAACTTCGGCTCGGTGGACGGCGACGCCGCCGCCGCGATGCGCTACACGGAAGCGCGGATGTCGAAGATCACGACCGAGGTGCTCGCCGACATCGAGAAGGAGACGGTCAACTTCAACCCGAACTACGACGAGTCCTTAAGCGAGCCTTCGGTGCTGCCGACGCGCGTGCCGAATCTACTTTTGAACGGCTCGGACGGCATCGCCGTCGGCATGGCGACGAAGATTCCGCCGCACAACCTGACCGAGGTCGTCGAGGCCGCAATCGCCGTCATCAAGAAGCCGAACATGAAGACCGAGGAGCTTCTGAAGCTCGTCCCCGGCCCGGACTTCCCGACCGGCGGCTTCATCTACGGGCGCGAGGGAATCAAGCAGGCTTACACCACTGGCCGCGGCATCATCCAGATGCGCGCGCGCGCAGGCATCGACCGCATCGGGCGGGGACAGACCGAGCGCGACGCCATCATCATCACCGAAATCCCTTACCAGGTGAACAAGGCGCGCCTCATCGAGCGCATCGCGGAGTTGGTCAACGACAAGAAGCTCGACGGCATCGCAGACCTGCGCGACGAGTCGTCGCGCGACGGAATGCGTGTCGTCATCGAGCTGAAGCGCGACGCCGTGCCGCAGATCGTCCTCAACAAGCTCTACAAGCTGACGCCGATGCAGTCGACCTTCGGCGTCATCAACCTCGCCATCGTTGACGGCCAGCCGCGCGTCTTGACGCTGCGGCAGATGCTCGACCACTTCATCGAGTTCCGCCGCGAGGTCGTGCGCCGCCGCACCGAGTACGAGCTGCGCCGCGCGCAGGCCCGCGCGCACATCCTGGAGGGCCTGAACAAGGCGATTGACGCGCTCGACTACATCATTCCGCTCATCCGCAACGCGCGCTCGGTGGACGAGGCGCGGGCGTGGCTGACGGCCAACACGTCCACGATGTCGGAGGTCAAGCAGTGGAAGGGCACGCCGTCCGACGTGACGCTCGCTGGCTTCATCGACAAGCTCAAGAAGGTGATGAAGCGGCTCTCGTTCTCGGAGCAGCAGGCGCAGGCGATTCTCGACCTGCAACTGCGGCGTCTGTCCGCGCTCGAACGTCAGAAGATCATTGACGAGTACGAGGCTATCATCAAGCTCATCGCCGAGCTGGAAGACATCCTCTCGAACGAGGCTTCTTTGCGCCGCGTCATCGTCAAAGAACTCGAAGAGGTCAGGAAAGACTTCGGCGACGCGCGCCGCACGCAGATCATTGACGAGGGCGTGGAGCTTTCCATCGAGGACATGATCGCCGACGAGGACGTGGCGATCACGGTGACGAAGAACGGCTACGTCAAGCGCACGGCGGTCTCGACCTACCAGCGACAGGGGCGCGGCGGTAAAGGTAGATTCGGCGCGGGCACGGGCAAGAACGAGGATTGGGTCGAGCATCTCTTCATCGCCTCAACCCACTCCTACCTGATGATCTTCACCGACGACGGGCAGGTCTACAAGCTCAAGGTTCACGAGATACCTGACGCGCTCCCCTCGGCGCGCGGCAAGGCCGTCGTCAACCTCATCAACATCCCCTCGGCGCGCAAGCTCGCGGGCGTCATCCCCGTGCGCGAGTTTTCGGAGGGGCGCTACGTCGTGATGGTGACGAAGAACGGCGTGATTAAGAAGACGGAGCTTTCGGAGTTCCAGCACATACGCTCGAACGGCATCAACGCCGTCAACGTGGACGAGGGCGACGAGCTTCTAGACGTGGTCTTGACCGACGGCACCAAGCGCATCTTCATTGCCACGCACGACGGGTTAGCCATCCGCTTCGACGAGTCGGACGTCCGTCCCATGGGGCGCGCGGCGCGCGGCGTGCGCGGCGTTGATCTGCGCAAAGGCGACTACGTCGTCTCGGTCGCCGCCGTTTCGGCTGACGACAAAGAGCGAATGCTCTCCGTCAGCGAGTGCGGCTTCGGCAAGCAGACGCCGATCACGACCTACCGCCTTCAGTCGCGCGGCGGCAAGGGCGTCATCAACATGAAGACGACGGAGAAGACCGGCAAAGTCGTCGCCGTCTTCCCCGTCGATGACGAGTCCGAGATGATGATCATCACCAAGCAGGGCAAGCTCATCCGCATCGAGGCCGGCGAGATCAGGAAGACTGGCCGCTCGGCGCAGGGCGTTCGGCTGATGAAGACCGACGGCGGCGACAAGGTGACGAGCGCGTCGCTGCTCGATGCGGAGACGCAGGGGGCGGAGGTCGTGGTCGGCTCCTGAGTTCATCACTCCTGACCCGAACAGGTCGAAGAGGGCTGCTCGAAACGTCGTTTCGAGCGCCCTCTTTCTTTCAGGGTCGTGCTTTGACTATGAAGGCGCGGCGAAGGTTCGGCGTTCGGCGGTGCGCCGTCGCGCGCGGCTCAAGCCGAACTAGTTTGCCGAAGCACGCAGTTCTAACGTTCGTCATCGGGGTCAGGTGCGAGGGTAGAACACCCTCTGGAGCAAGAGCGATAAGCCCAGTGCG
>JALZHC010000948.1 GCA_030914105.1 Acidobacteriota bacterium | reverse complement strand
CAGGGACAAGCGACCGCGCAGAAGCAGGAGAGTCAGAAGACGGATCAGAAGCCCACGCCGGCCCCGGCCCCGACCGTCATCGCGGCGGTCGCGCCGCTGCGCCTCTTGCAGGTTGACCCGCCCAAGCGCGAGGGCCTCATCCCCGACATCAAGCTCGGCTCGGGCGCGCGCGTGAAGCTCTACGGCTTCTTTAAGACGAGCCTTATCCACGACTCCTCTTCGCCGCAGGGCAACGACTTCCCTCTGCCTTTGCTCGCCGCCGACACTGGGCCGACGGGCTCGCCGGAGTTTCACCTCAGAGCGCGCGGCCTCCGGCTCGGCGCGAACTTCGAGTGGCTCGACCCCGCGCCGAAGACGATCATCACGGGCCGCTTTGAGTTCGACTTCGAGGGCGACTTCACGCGCGTCAACAACCGCAACATCTCTTCGATCCGCTCCAGCCAGCCGTCGCTTCGGCTCGCGTGGGTGCGCATTGACCGAGGGCTGTCGGAGAAGGCCACAGGCTTCGTCCTCTTCGGCCAGGACTACACGCCTTTCGTCTCTTCGACGCAGCCGACGACGGTCGAGAACACGAACTTCGGCGGACTCGGCTACGGCGCGGCCTACGAGCGCGCGCCGCAGGTTCGCTTCGGCTTCAACTACAACGCCGGCGGGTCGCGCTCTCTGAAGTTCCAACCTGAGTTCGCCCTCGTGCTCCCGGCCTTCGGAGACCTGCCCGCAAACGTCACAGACCAGTTGGGCTTCGGCGAACGGCAAGGCCCCGACTCGCAGCGACCGGAGATCGAAGGTCGCTTCGTGACGCAGTGGCAGCTCGACAAGGCACCGAACGTCGTGCCCGCGCAATTCATCGTCAGCTTCGAGCAGGCGCGGCGCAGGGCGATTGTCACGGCGGCGGGCGTGCCCGCGGCGTTCAAGGCCGCCTTCCCTAGCGGCGCGGAGGTGGAGAGCACGAGCCACGGCTACTCGGCGGAGATTCAACTGCCGACGCGCTTCCTGACGCTCATCAGCAAGTACTACAACGGCTCAGACCTGCGCTTCTTCTTCGCCGGGCAGCTGCTCTCGAACTTCAACGACACCGCTGGGCTGACGAGCCAGGCAACCGCGACCTCAATCGACGGCGCGTCCACGGTCGTCTTCGGCCTGGCGGGCGGCGTGCCGACGGTCGCGCCGCAGAGACCCGTGCGCGCGCAGGGCGGATTCCTCCAGCTCGGATTTCCGCTCTCGCGCATCTTCGACGCGAACCCGAAAGGACGCAGCGCCGGCTGGACGGCATATCTCTATTACGGCTACGACCAGGCGACGGCCCGCGACGCACGCCGCTTCGGCGCTCGCGGCGCGCGCAGCGACCTCTTTTCCGGAAACGTCCAGTACAAGCTGAACACGTTCGTTACCTTCGCCTACGAGGAGGGCTACTACCGCACGCGCGCCGCGAACCGCGCGGGATTGCTTCCGCTCTTCCGCGGGATACCGAGCTACGCGACGCACGACGTGCGCTCGGAACTCGCCGCGATCTTTACCTTCTGACCGGACGCGAGGGCGCGAACCGCAGACGCATGCAGTCGCTTGAAGAGCTTTTAGAGGAGTGCGGACGTCTTCACGGGCACATGTGCGCCGGGCAACTGCTCGGCGCGAGGATGGCCGTGCTCGGCTGCCGGCTCGTCGGCATTGACGACCCGCGCGGTGCCGACCGCAAGAAGCTGATCGTCTGGGTCGAGATTGACCGCTGCATGGCCGACGCGGTCGGCGCGGTGACGGGCGCGCGCCTCGGCAGGCGCAGCCTGAAATATTTCGACTACGGCAAGGTCGCGGCGACCTTCCTCAACACGGAGACGAACGATGCCGTGCGCGTCGTCGCCCTGGAAGAATCGCGCGCGCTGGCCGACGCGCGTCATCCCGAAATCGAGAGCAAGAAGGAGCGGCAGTTTCTCACCTACCGCGAGGCGTCGGACGAGGAGCTGTTTAAAGTCGAGCGGGTGGAGGTCGAGTACGCCGAGACGGACGCGCCGGGCCGCCCGCTCTCGCGCGTCACCTGCGCGCGCTGCGGCGAGGGCGTCAACGACGGGCGCGAAGTCAGAAGC
>JALZHC010000377.1 GCA_030914105.1 Acidobacteriota bacterium | reverse complement strand
ATGCCAGCCAAAAGCGATGAGAACAACGCGGGGGCGAACGCGTCGCCCGCAGCCGGCGACGCCCAGGCCGACCCGGTGACGACCAGCAAGCCGCCCGCCCCGCAGTGGAAGTGGCTGCCCGTGCCGAAGTCGGAGCCGGACGAGCACGAGGAGTCGGACAGCCGGAGCGCGAAGTCGCCCGAAGGTCTGCGACTCATCGGCGCGCGCGCGCGCGGCAAGAAGCACAAGCACGAGGGGACGAACTGCGACGACTGGTTCCACTTCGACGTGAGCGGCAACTGGACGATCATCGCCGTCTCGGACGGCGCGGGGTCGAAGAAGTTCTCGCGCGTCGGCGCGAAAGCCGCCTGCGAGACCGCGGTCGCCATGCTCGTTAAAGAGCTGAAGGATCACCAACTCAAGAAACGGGAGGACTGGGCTGCGGGCGCGCTCAACCGCGACGCCGAAGGCACCTTCTCCGAGGCCGACCTGGAGTCCGTCCAGGGCGCGCTCCACGCGGCCATGCAGGGGGCCTACCAGGCGGTCGTGGACGAGGCGAAAAAGCGCGCCGAGGACGACCGCCACAAGGCCGTGCTGGGGCGCGGCCTCGTGCTCGACGACCTCTCGGCGACCCTCCTGCTCGCCGTCCACACGCAGGTCGAGGACGGCGAAGGCCGCCGCAGCTTCGTGCTGACCTGCCAGGTGGGCGACGGCATGCTGTGCGCCGTCGATACGCGCGGCAACCTCATGCTTCTGGCCGAGCCGGACAGCGGCGAGTTCGCGGGGCAGACCGACTTCCTGACCAGCAAGAACAAGCTCGACCGCGACTCGCTCATCCGCAACACGCACGGCTTCATCGGGTCGCTTCAGGCGCTGATGGTGATGACCGACGGCGTGGCCGACGACTACTATCCGAGCAAGCCCAACCTCCTGCGCCTCTACGGCGACCTCGTGCTCAACGGAATCATCACGCTCAAAGGCGCGAACGACACCGACATCGGCTACGACGAGATGAACGAGGCGCTCCGGCAGACGAAGCTCCCGACGCTCGACGACGTGGCGAAGGCCGACTTCGGCTCAACGGTCGAGAACATCCTTGACGAGCAGGGCACCACGCGCGAGACGCTCATCCGCTCCTCGCAGGCCTTCGCCGACCGTCTGGAGATTCCGCTCGCCGAGCTGGTCGCGCAGCCGGCCCTGCTGATGGCGGGCGCACAGGCGGGCACCATCGGCGACGACTGCTTCGGGCCTCACGAGCGCCTGCACAGGTGGATTGACTCGTACCACGTGAGGGGTTCGTTCGACGACCGCACGCTGGTAGTTCTCTACCGGGAGAGTGTCGCATGACGCTGTCGAAGGCAACACTCAAGGACGGGCGGACGCTCGACTTCAACATCGTGAGCGACCCGCCGGCGGGCGGGATGAAGAAGACCTACTTCAGCCCCGACCGCTCCTACGTCGTGCAGTTCTACCACGACCAGGCCGTGGGCAACGACCCGCAGCGGCTCTCCCGCCTCGAAGCCATCCTGACCAGATACAACCCGACGGTTCCGGAATCGCAGGGCGGCGCGCGCGGCACCAACGAGGTCAGCGCCGAGTATTTCAAGAAGCTCTTCTGCTGGCCCACGGGCATCGTGATGAAGCCGGAGGTCGGCATCGTCGCGCCGACCTACCCGCCGAACTACTTCTTCGGCAGCGGCCCCTGGAAGGGGAAGGAGAAGAACGGCAAGTGGTTCTCCAGCCCGAAGCTTCGCAAGCACCTCCCCGCCGAAGAGCGCGGCCCCTGGATCAACTACTTCCGGCTCTGCATCCTGATGGCCCGCGCCGTGCGCCGCCTCCACCAGGCGGGCCTCGCGCACTCAGACCTTTCGAGCAACAACATCCTCGTCGATCCGAAGGACGGCCTGAGCGTCGTCATCGACATCGACTCGCTCGTCGTGCCGGGCCTCTACCCGCCCGACGTGGCCGGCACGCCCGGCTACATCGCGCCGGAGGTTCTCGGCACGCTCCACCTGCCGCTGCTCGACCCGAACCGCAACCACCCCTCGGCGCGCACAGACCAATACGCGCTGGCCGTCCTCATCTACGAGTACCTCCTCTACCGACACCCCTTGCGCGGCCCGAAGGTGAACTCGCTCGACCCGACCGAGGACGAGCACCTGAGCATGGGGTCGAAGGCGATCTTCATCGAGAACCCGACCGACACGTCGAACCGACCGAGCGACTTGCAGATTCCGTGCTCGGCGCTCGGCCCGCACCTCAACGACCTCTTCCAGAGGACGTTCGTCGCGGGCCTGCACGCGCCGAACAACCGCCCCGGCGCTATCGAGTGGGAGCGCGCGCTCGTCAAGACCTGGGACATGCTCTACCCCTGCCCGAACGCCGGCTGCTCGCACGGCTGGTTCGTCCTCTACGACTCGAAGAACGTCCGCTGCCCCTTCTGCGGCACGCGCCCGCAAGGGACTATCCCGCTGCTCACGCTGCGCACCGAGCGGCGTTCGGGACAGTGGATGCCCGACGGTCAGTTCGTCATCTACAACGGCGCGCGTATTTTCGAGTGGCACGCCTTCAGCGGGAAGTTCCCCGGCGAGGAGGCCGACCGCACGCCGCAGGCCTACTGCGTCTTCCATCAGGGCCAGTGGCTGATGATTAACCAGAAGCTCGCGTCGCTGACCTCGCCCGGCGGCAACCGCGTGCCGCCTGAGCAGGCCGTGGCGCTTACGGACGGCGCGCAGTTCCGGCTCTCGCAGGAGCCGAACGGGAAAATCGCCGAGGTTCAGTTGATACAACTCTAGTGAGCTTCGGGGCCCGCGCCGACGGCGGACGGGCAGGCGGGCACCCGAAGGAGGATGGTCTTAAGCCTTATGTCTTCCACAATCCACGAGCAAGAGAGGGCGGCGCTTCAGGCCAGGCTCGACTCGATCCGGGACGGCGTGACCTTGCGCCTGCCGTCGCAGGAGTACCCCGGCCCCATCGAGATCAAACACCCGCTCACGCTCGACGGGAAGGGCGCGACCTTCTGGGCGCTGCGCGGGCCGGTCGTCACAATCTCTTCGCCCGGCGTGACGCTCTGCGGTCTGAAGATCGAGGTGACGGGCGGGGCCGGCTCGACGCCGGCTGACACCTGCGCCCTCTACGTCAAGCCGGGCTGCGGCGTGCGGCTTCAGGATGTCGAGGTGCGCGGCTCTGTCGTCGGCGTGGCGCAGGAGGAGGGCGAGTGGCGCTTCCCCTCTTCGCTGCAACTCGGCTCGCTCCCCTTGGGCGTCGAGAGCGACTTCATCGTGCGCCTCTACGTGCCGGTCGCCTGCGGCATCTCTTCGAACATCTCCGGACTCGACGTCGAGCCGAAGGCGCTCAAGCCCGGCCCCAACGAGGTCAAGCTCCACGTCGAGCAACTGCCCGCCGACATGCTCCTTAACGGCGTCATCCTCATCAAGACCGCCAACCTCATCCGGCGCATACTCGTCAACGCGCACATCTCCAGCACGCGCCCGAAGAAGCCCTCGAAAAATTCTCCGCGCTCGAAGACGAGCGCCCCGATTCCGAAGGTCTTCTGGCAGCCGCAGGACTGGGACATGCTGCCGGCAACCCCGGTCGTCGTGACGCAGTTCGGCCAGCCGGAGAACGACGTCATCACGCTCCCGCCCCCGCCTCCGCCGACCGGGCAGCCAAACGGGCAGAGCGACACGGAGGTTTACGACCCCGTCGGCTCTAGGTCTCCGACGCCGCCGACGCCGATACCTTCGGGGCCGGAGAAGGGAAAGGACGTTAAAGTCTTCCCGGGGATGAACCCTCCGTATCCGGGCGGCGGGAGCGGGCCGCAGCCGGGCGGTGGAAGCGGGAGCGGCACGCAGTCGCCGCCGCCCTCAGTCGTTCAACCGCCGCCTCCGTCGCCAATCATCCAGCCGCCTCCGCCGCCGCCCGTCGTCCCTTCGCAGACCACGGGCACGTCTTCGCGTCGCTACCTCTTCGTCGGCATCGGCGCGGTCGTCCTCATCCTTCTGGCGCTCGGCGTCTGGAAGTTCTTCCTCTCAGGGCCGGGCACGGTCAACCCGGAGACGGTCAAGCGGCAGTACACGCTCAGCCACGGCAGCGCCGTCACCGCGGTCGCCTTCTCGCCCGACGGCTCGACCGTCGCGAGCGGCGGCGACGACGGCTCCCTGAAGCTCTGGGACGCCTCGACCGGGGAGGCGAAGACGCAGCCGCCGCGCAAGCACACCGACGCCGTGATGGCGCTCGCCTTCTCGCACGACGGAAACATCCTTGCCAGCGCCAGCGCCGACAACAATGTCATCCTCTGGGACGCCAACCAGGCCGGGCAGATAAAGAGCAAGACGCCGCTCGGCGAGCGCGTGACCTCGCTCTCCTTCTCGCCCGACGACAAGCTGCTGGCCTGCGGCGTGCAGGACGGCAAGGTGCGTCTCATCGAGACGCAGAACGGGCAGCAGAACTCCGTCATCATCGACCACAAAAGCCCTGTGCGCGCCGTCGCCTTCTCGTCCGACGGGAAGACTCTGGCGAGCGGCGGCGAGGATGGCACGACGAAGCTCTGGGACGTGGCTTCGGGCGGACTCCGCCAGCAGTTGACGACGAGGCATGAGGGGCCTGTGACGGCGCTCGCCTACTCCGCCGACGGGAAGATACTGGCGAGCGGCGGCGCAGACGCGTTGGTCTACATGTGGGACGCGGCAGCCGAGAGCACGAAGCCGCCGCCGCTGCGCCACACGGGCGCGGTCAGCTCGCTCGCCTTCTCGCCCGACGGCCAGGTGCTCGTCAGCGGCGTCGGCAGCCGCAGCGGCTCGGTGGATGTCTGGGACTTGACGAAGTCTCTGCCGAGTCCGAAGGTTCTCGGCGACCACAACGGCGCGGTCAACGCGGTCGCCGTCTCG
>JALZHC010000947.1 GCA_030914105.1 Acidobacteriota bacterium | reverse complement strand
GGGCGGCTTCGCCCGCGCCGACCTCGCGCACCATCACCTCCTCGGTCACGACCGAGCGCGACCCCGGTGCGCAGTCGGCGCAGGTCGCGGGCGAAGACGTGACGCAGGTTTCGGCGGAGGTCAACGTCTCCGCCCCCGGCAACATCGGGTTTGCGCGCACGGGCCAGCAGCCCGACAGCGTCGGCGACCACGAGCAGGTGGGCACGCACGCGCCGGTGCGCGGCGCGACCGGCGACCCCGACTCAGAGGGCACGCAGCCCTCCTCCTCGCCCGAAGCCGAGAAGGGCGCGGAGACGGTCGGCGCGGCGAAGTGAGACACGGGCGGCAAAAGTTTTCATCTTTCAAACGACGGCGAGCGCAGCCCTCAAGTGCGGACAGACCGCCGGGCTGCGCATCTTTTTGAGTAGACAGTAGACAGTAGCCAGCAGGCTCCGCACGGCGGACGCTGACGCTTGAATCGCTGGCTCTCGCTGGCGAAGGCTTTTCTACTGGCTACTGGCTACTATCTACTGACTACTTTCAGGAGAGTTATCATGGCGGAAGTAACACCGGGCGCGGTGAAGTCGCTCAGGGAGAAGACGGGCGCGGGGATGATGGAGTGCAAGCGCGCGCTCCAGGAGGCCGACGGGAACGAGGAGCAGGCCGTCGAAATCCTTCGCAAGCGCGGCATGGCTTCGGCGAGCAAGAAGGCGGGCCGCGTGGCCGCCGAGGGCGTCGTCGGCTCCTACATCCACATGGGCGGCAAGGTCGGCGTGCTCGTCGAAGTCAACTGCGAGACCGACTTCGTTGCGCGCACGGAGGAGTTCCAGCAGCTCGTCAAGGATATCGCGATGCACGTCGCGGCGGCTGAGCCGCGCTACGTCTCGCGCGAGGAAGTGCCCGCGGACGTGATCGACAAGGAGCGCGAGATCACGCGCGCGCAGATCGCCAACGACCCGAAGAACGCCAACAAGCCGGAGCAGGTCATCGAGAAGATCGTCGAGGGCCGGCTGAACAAGTTCTACGAGGAGGCGGTGCTCCTCGACCAGCCGTTCGTCAAAGACCCGGCCAAGACCGTCAACGAGCTTCTCACAGAGAAGATCGCCAAGACGGGCGAGCGCATCACCGTCCGCCGCTTCACGCGCTACAAGATGGGCGAGGGCCTGGCCCGCCGCGGCGACGACTTCGGCGGCGAGGTCGCCGCGCTCGCCGGCGGCAACCAATAGACTTCAAGTCTGGAGTCTGAGAGTCTCAGAGTCTCGGAGTCAAAGGCAAGTGGTCTTGACTCCGAGACTCCAGACTCTCAGACTCCAGACTCTAAAAAGATGTCAGCCGAACCACAGACGACGAACCGTGCGCCGGCCTTCAAACGCATCCTTTTGAAGGCTTCGGGCGAGGCGCTGATGGGCGCGCAAAGTTACGGCGTGGACGTTCGGGTCGCGCGCGCGATTGCCGAAGAGGTGAGGGCCGTGCACGACCTGGGCGTCGAGGTCGCGGTCGTCGTCGGCGGCGGCAACATCTTCCGCGGCGTCTCTGAAAGCGCGGGCGACATGGACAGGTCGAGCGCCGATTACATCGGCATGCTCGCCACCGTGATGAACGCCGTCGTCTTGCAGGACGCTCTGGAGAAGGTGGACGTTCACACGCGCGTGCTTTCGGCCATCAACATCCCGCAGGTCGCCGAGCCTTTCATCCGCCGCCGCGCCATCCGACATCTTGAGAAGGGGCGCGTCGTCATCTTCGCCGCCGGTACCGGCAACCCGTATTTCACGACCGACTCGGCGGCGGCGTTGCGCGCGCTCGAAATCAAGGCCGACGTCATCCTGAAGGCGACGAAGGTGGACGGCGTCTACACCGCCGACCCCGTGAAAGACCTGACCGCCACGCGCTACGATTGCATCACCTACCAGGAAGTTCTCGAAAAGCAGTTGAAGGTGATGGACGCCTCGGCCATCAGCCTGTGCATGGATAACGACCTCCCCATCGTCGTCTTCAACATGCGCACGCCCGGCAACATCCGCCGCGTCGTCGCCGGCGAAACGGTGGGCACGCGCGTCTGCAACAAGAAGCCATAAAAGCCGTGAATCGTGAATCGTAAAT
>JALZHC010000376.1 GCA_030914105.1 Acidobacteriota bacterium | reverse complement strand
ATGAACAGATCGAGTGTGAGTTCGAGCGCCTCGACGGCTACCTCTTCCTGCACCCTTCGGGGACTCTGAAGCTTTTGGACGACGAGCTTGAGGCGGCGCACCGCGCGGGGCTGTCGGATGTGCGAAGGCTTGAGCGCGCGCCGCTCGAAGCCTTCGACACGGGGCCGTGCCTGCACTTCCCCCGCCAGGGACAGTTTCATCCCTTGAAGTACATCGCGGGACTCGCGCGCGCCTTCAGGCGCGACGGCGGGCGACTCTTCAAGGCGCACGCAGATTCAATCGAGGGCGGCGAGCGGGCGCACGTCGAAACGACCGACGGGCACACGGTCAGGTGCGGCGCAATCGTCGTCGCCACCAACACGCCCGTCAACGACCGCTTCGCCATCCACACCAAGCAGGCCCCTTACACGACCTACGTCGTCGGCGCGCGCTTGCCCCAGGGCTCTCTCCCGAAGCTCCTGCTCTGGGACATGCCCGGCGACACGGACGAGGCTTATCACTACGTGCGGCTTGAGACCGTGGGCGACCACGACGTGCTCGTCGTCGGCGGCGAGGATCATAAGACCGGCCAGCAGCAGGACGCGGCGCAGCGCTGGGGCAAGCTCGAACAGTGGGCGCGCAACCGCTTCGCGATGATTGAAGGCATCGAGTACCGCTGGTCCGGGCAGGTCATGGAACCGGTGGACAGCCTCGCCTTCATCGGCCGCAACCCCGCAGACTCTGACAACGTCTTCATCGCCACCGGCGACTCCGGCATGGGGATGACGCACGGGACGATTGCCGGCATGCTCCTCACAGACCTCATCGGCGGGCGCGAGAACCCCTGGGCTGAACTCTACGACCCCGCGCGCAAGACTCTCTCGGCAGTCGCCGACTACGCCAAAGAGAACCTCAACGTCATGGCGCAGTACACAGACCTTGTGACGCCGGGCGACGTGGAATCGTCGGACGAGATCGCGCCGGGCGCGGGCGCAATCATCCGCCGTGGCCTGACGAAGGTCGCGGCCTACCGGGACGAGCAGGGCAGGCTCTACGAGCACTCCGCGATCTGCGCCCATCTGGGCTGCGTCGTGCAGTTCGACCCCGCCGAGAAGACCTGGAACTGCCCCTGCCACGGTTCGCGCTACGACGCGCGCGACGGCCACGTCGTCAACGGCCCGGCCAACGCCGGACTCGCGGAAGCAAGTCAAAAGTAAAAGGGCGGGAAGAGGGTGTTAGGTTTTGGGTTTTAGGTGTTGGCGAGTTGAATACCACCAACACCCAACACCTGGAACCCAGCACCCTTTCTTACTGCTCGCCTTTCGTCCCTTTGAAGTCGTAGGTGACATAGAGGCGGAGCTTGCCGTCTTTGACCTCGGAGCGCACGTCGCGGGCCTGCGCGTGGAGCTTGCCGCCGGCGGCCTCGACGGGAACGTCGAGCTTGAGCTGCTGGCCGCGCAGGAGCACGAGCGGGTTGACACGTTGGTTGATCGCGCCCTGCACGAAGGCCGTCACGAAGCCGCCAAGGAGCGGCGACATCCCTTCGACGTTCACGCCCGTCACGTTCAACTGACCGTAGAGCGTCTGCTCGTCCGGCGCGAAGCGTAGGTCGAGGCCGGCCTCCGCCGTGCCGCGAAGGTTCTGGCAGCCCATCAGGTTGTAAGAGCCGCTGAAGGCGAGCGGCACCGAGACCTGCCCGTTCTGCAGACGGACGCCCGTCTGCACGCCGTCGCCGCTCGGCTCGATGACCACCTGATTCTGGCAGCCCCCGGCGGAAGACTGCGGCGGGAAAGAGGGCTTGCCGATCTCTTTGAAGATCGACGAGAGCAGCGTGTTGAAGAACTTCTCGTCGAGTTCGACGACCGCGGTGCCCGGCGGTGGCCCTGAAGGGTCGGGCGCGCGCACGGTCTCGCCCTTAGGCAGATGCGCGTGCGGCGCGCCGACGAAGAGAAAGTACGCGCCCGCCCCGCCCAGCACGACGCCGAGCAGCAGCGCGAGGATGAATTTCATATCGCCCCCCTCGGTCTCTTACTTCGCGGGCGTCGGCGTCGGCGTCAAGGCCGGCGCGTTGCCCTGCTGCTGCTGCGAGTTGATGAAGCCCATGATGGTCTGCATGAAGGCCGCCGCCTGCTGTGCGTACTGCTTCACCTGTTCGGGCGTGATCTGCGAGAAGCCTTGCGGCACTTCGAACTGCGAAGGGTCAACGTCGGTCTTGAGGTCGCGCATCTCCGCGACGAGGTTCCCGCTCGACACGCCCTGCACGTTGCCCGTCGAAGAGCCGAAGCCCTCGACCCGGAGCGGCAGGCCCGTCTCCTTGTCGACGTAGATGTAGGTCTCGCCCTGCACCTGCCCGGCTGCGGTCTGCGTCTGCGTGCGACCCGCAACCTTGTACTTGACTACGGGTCGGTTGTTCAACGTCTCGTCGCCGACGCGCGTGACGCCCTGCTGGCGCTCGACGAAGGCGACGATCTGGCCCGGCGTCATTGCGCGCACAGCGTCCATGTTGACGCCCGTCATGTCCTGCGTCAGCTCGGCATACTGCCGGCGCGCGGGGAAGATAACGTAGTGCTTGTCGCTCTTCTCCAGGTAGACGATCTCGCCGACGCCGGGCAGCTTCGTGTCGACCGAGTAGCGGCGGTCGGCGCCGTTGCGCGCCACCTTGATCTCGGCCTGCCCCTGCGCCTGCTGCTGCCCCGTGGCCGCGGCGTTGACGACGACGGTCGCGCTGTACTTGTCAGGCTCTTTGGCCTCGATGGTCTGGCCGGTGTTGGTCGTCACGGTCGAGGTCGTCATGTTGGCGCTGTTCGAGCTGTTGACGTTGACGGCGTTGTTCGCCGTCCCCTCGGCGGCGTTCGCGTTGGCGGCGCTGTTGTTGGCCGCAGGCTGGCAGGCCGTGGCCGCGAGCGCGGCGAAGGCGGCGGCGGCCAGAAGCAGTTTCGGTAGGTGCACAAGGCGCATGAAAGTAATCTCCTCCATCCAAAGGCAGAGTCGGCTCAGAGAGTCAGTTTGTAGGGGCAGTTTAAGCGGGAGAAGGATAACACGAAAACGATGAAGTCAGAACGATGAACGATGAACTGAAGACTTCTTGTTTTTCAGTTCATCGTTCAGCGTTCTGACTTCTGACTTCAAAAGAGCGACGGCTGGTTCTCTAAGTCTTCCGGCTCGACGGTCTCTTCGCCGAGCAGGCGCTTGAGCTTGTTGGCGCTCGCAGGGGCGTGGCCCTCGTAGAAGTTGCTGAAGTATGCGAAGACGCGTGGGACGCGTTCGCGCAGGCGCTCGATGGCCGCGGCCCAGCGCGCGAGGTTCGCGTCGCGCGGGCGTGCGACCTCGTCGAAGCGCGTGAGGTCGCGCTCGCCCATCCAGCGAAGGTAGGCGAAGTCGGTCATCTCAAGCAGCGGCGCGGCGGCACGCCACACACGCTCGCGCGCGGCCCAGGGCCCCTCGATGAGCGCGAGCGAGACGTGCGCGCGCCCGGCGAGCGGCGCGAGCATCTCCTCCTCGAACCAGAAGGGGTCGCGAAGCTCCACGGCGAAGCGTATGTCTTGCGGGAGCGCGGACAGAAACTCCGCGAGCGCGGCCGAGTTCTCGCGCGTCGCCTCGAACTGCGGCGGCAACTGCACGAGCACCGCGGCCAGCTTCTCGCCGAGGCGTCGCGCGCCGCGGCAGAAGGCTTCGAGCACTTCGGCCGCGCGCTCTCCGCGCAAGCTGCACTCGTGCGTGATCTCGCGCGGCAGCTTGAGCGCGAAGGTGAAGCCTTCGGGCGTCCGTCGCTTCCACGCGTCGAAGGTCGAGTCCGAAGGCTGTGCGTAGAAGGTCGAGTCCACCTCGACGGTCGAGAAGGCGCGCGCGTAGAGTTCGAGCATGTGGTCGGCGCGCGTGCCGCGCGGGTAGAAGACCGCGTGCGCGCCTGCCTGCGGCGTCACCCAGTCCTCGTAGTTCCAACCCTGGCAGCCCACGCGCACGCGGCACACGTCCGTCGCCCTCTCGCCTCCTCGTCCGCTCTCTTCGGTCAACACTTTTTCGGCCCGCCCGCTCGCGTGCGCCCGGCGCGCGCTCAAGCGGCCCGCCCGCCTTCAGAAAAATGAATCGCAATCCGAAAAATTATATTCCGACGAGGGCCGGGCTGCACTATAATGCGCGCCTCGCGTAGTTTTCGGCCCGCACCCTGCGGGGCATGATGATTGCCTTTTGTAAAAGTCGTAAAGTCCGGTTTGCGGTCGAGCGCGGCCAGGCCCCGCCGAGAGAGAGCCGGGGCGGCAGTCCGCAGCAGCCCTTTTCATCCGCCAATTTTCCTTCGCAGAGATTCTTCGGGGTCGCTCTCGTCCGTGCGACCTTTTCCAGCAGGGCGAGTCCAGGGGCAGTAGTTCTCGGCGCGCACGCGCCGGATTCATTTCTCTACTCGGCAGTCTTCAAAAGCAGTCTTCGTCGGCGAACAGCCCCGCCCACGTTCCCGTTTCAAGGGCGACGCCGACGTTCCCGGAGGAGACCAACCAACAGGCAGAGGAGGATGATTTCTATGCGAAGCGCTTTACGCCTTCTGACAAGCGGGTTGCTCATCGCGCTTTTGTGCGCCGCCGCCTTCGCGCAAGGCTCGCAGACCGGCGGACTCACCGGCGTCATCACAGACCCGCAGGGGGCGGTCGTCCCCGGCGCGTCCGTCCAGATCGTCAACGAGAAGACGGGCAAGGCCGAACGCACCACAACGACGGGCGCCGACGGCGCTTACGCGGCGACGCTTTTAACGCCGGGCACCTACAGCGTCGAGGTCACAGCCAAGAACTTTAAGAAGACGGTCGTCACCTCGGTCGAGGTGCGCATCACCGAGACGACGCGCCAGGACGTGACGCTCACGGTCGGCGGCGTCACCGAGACCGTCGAAGTGCAGGCCGAGGCGACG
>JALZHC010000375.1 GCA_030914105.1 Acidobacteriota bacterium | reverse complement strand
CGACATCTCCATGAAGCCGATGTCGGCGTCCGTCAGCTTCAACTCCGGATCGGCGAGCAGGCTCGTCGCGACGGCCGGCAGCACTTGGCGGTCGATGTAGTTCAGGAAGTTGACCAGCGAGAGAATCACCAGCGCGTAGACGGAGTAGCGCGGGATGGCGGCGTGCGCGGCGGGGAGATTTTTGTCTTTGCTCAAGCGGCGGCCTCTCCTGAAGTCAGGATTTCCACGAAGGCGGGCGTGATGTCTGCGAGGGTGCGGACGCCGCGCGCGACGCGCCCGCGCGCCGGCCCCCACGCGAGCGTCGGCACGTCGTTGAGCGTGTGGTTGCGCGTCGAGAGGTCTTCGACGTTGCCGTGGTCGCTCGTCAGGATGACGTTCGTGCGCGAGAGTTCGACGCCTTCGAGCACGGCGCGGACGAAGCGCGCGAGGTTGCCGACGACTTCGAGCGCGCCCTCGCGGCTCTGTTCGTGGCCCATTCGATCCGTGAGGAAGTGTTCGTAGAGCGTGAAGCGGTGCTCGAAGGATATGCGCGCGAGGATGCGCGCGGCCTCTTCGGGCGTGCGCAGCGGGCCTTGCTCGCCGCGCTCGGCGAGTGTGCGGTTGGTGAAGTCGTGGAAGACTGCGCGGCCCGCGCGCAGGTCGTCGGCGGTGCGGAAGGGAAGTCCGGCGGCCTCGACCGCAACCGTCGTCGCGGAGACCCAGCGCGGGCGCGCGTCGAAGAAGCGGCGCGTGTATGCATTGGCGAAGACGAGCGGACGGACGCCGGCCTTCTTCAGCTGGAGAAAGACGGAGTGCTCGCGGATGATTGCGCGCATCTCCTCGTTCGGAAAACCCTGCTTGTGGTAGCCGAGGCGCGCGGGCGCGTTGACGCCGGTGAGGATAGTCGTCTGCCCCGAAGCGCTCTGCGGTCGCCCTTCGACGCCGAGCGTCGCGTCGGTTCTGACGAGCACGCCCTCGAAGGGCAGGCGCGGCTCTTCGTCCTGAAAGACGGCGAGCGGCGACGCTTCCTCGCCGAGCAGGTCGAGCGGGTTATGACGCCCGCGCGTGCCGATGCCGAGGCCGTCCACGAAGATGAGAAGCACGGACATCGCGAGGATAAGTAGCATCCGTGGCGGCGGCGACGCAAGCCGCGGTCGGGTTTTCTCTATTCTTGAGCTCAGGGCGGATTTGATTCAACGCAGAGGCGCAGCAGCACGCGGAGGATGCGCGGAGACTTGAGCTTTGAGGTCGTGAGCTTTGAAATCTCAACCTCAATTTTAAATCTGCATTCCTCAGCGCCCCCTCTGCGTCCTCTGCGCCTGCGGCGTTGAACTCAACTTGATAGAGGCTCAAGATTGAATTGAGTGAGTCAGCGCCGGCGAGATTTCAGCAAGCCCCGAAGTCTTTGCTATATTGTCCGCCTGGTTTGAATCTGCGCGTCCAACATCTCGGATTTCCGTCAAACAGCTTCGGAGGAAGAATGAGCGTCTTGAAGAACCTCTGCGCGTGTGCGGTAGCCGCCGCGCTGCTCGTCTCAGGTTTGAGTGTTTGCGTCGCGCGCGCCGAGGGTGCGGCGGCGCGTGTGGCCGAGTCGCGCCCGTACTTTTACGAGCCGGCCATCTCGCCCGACCGCAAGGAGATCGCCTTCGTCTCCGGCGGCGACATCTGGACTGTGCCGGCGGAGGGCGGCGAGGCGCGTCTGCTCGTCTCGCACCCGGCCACAGAGTCGCGCCCGCTCTACTCGCCCGACGGGCGTCGCCTCGCCTTCATCTCGACGCGCACCGGCAACGGCGACATCTACGTGCTCGACTTCGCCACGGGCGACCTGCGCCGGCTCACCTTCGACGACGGCTACGAGCAGCTCGACGCCTGGTCTTACGACGGCAAGTGGATTTACTTCTCCTCGACGGCGCGCGACATCTCGGCGAGCAACGACATCTACCGCGTGAGCGCAGACGGCGGGACGCCCTTGCAGGTCTCCGCCGACCGCTACGCGAACGAGTGGGCCGCCGCGCCCGCGCCGAACGGGAAGGACTTGGCGTTCGTCGGTCGCGGCTACGTGCAGTGGTGGCGTCACGGCCACGCGCACATAGACGAGTCGGTAATCACGCTCATGCGCAACCACTCGAACGCTTCTTACGAAGCCCTCACGCGCGGCGGCGCGAAGGAGGTCTGGCCGATGTGGGGCGACGCGGGCCGCAGCCTCTACTTCATGTCCGACCGCGGCGGCGCGGAGAACATCTGGAAGCTCAGCTTGGGCGGCGAAGCCCGGCAGGTGACGAAGTTCACGGACGGGCGCGTACTCTGGCCGAGCATCTCTTACGACGGTCGCGCAATCGTCTTCGAGCGCGGCTTCGGCGTCTGGAGCCTGGACACGGAGTCGGGGCGCGCCAGCGAAGTCCGAATCGTGCGGCGCGGCTCGCCCGTCGGGCCTGCGGTCGAGCGCGTCACGCAGGCGGGTCAGTTTCAAGACCTCGCGCTCTCGCCCGACGGCAAGAAGGTGGCCTTCGTCGCGCGCGGCGAAGTCTTCGCAGCCTCGGCCAGCGACGGCGGCGACGCGACGCGCGTGACCTCGACGCCCGCGCCCGAATCGCAGCCCGCCTGGGCACCCGACAGCCGCCGCCTCGCATACGTCTCACGCCGCAACGGCGCGGGCCAAATCTTCCTCTACGACTTCGCCACGAACACAGAGACGCAACTGACGACGGGCGCGCACAGCGACGACACGCCGCGCTTCTCTCCCGACGGCAAGATGATTGCATTCGAGCGGGACGGGCAGGAGATACGCGTGCTCGATCTTGAGTCCAGGTCGAACCCCTTGAACGGGAGCGAGCTTTTCAAAGAGCGGAGCGTGGCGACCGGCAAGCTTGAGAGACCGCCGCTTAGCTCCGACCGCCCGTTCGTCTGGTCGCCCGATAGCCGCTGGATAGCCTTCATGCCGGTCGGCCAGAAACTCTTCCGCAACGTCTTCGTCGCGCGCGCCGACGGCGGCGTCACGCCGCAGCCCGTCAGCTTCCTCGCCAACGGCGGCAGCGACACCGTCTCGTGGAGTCCCGACGGCACCTTTCTCATCTTCGACACGGGCCAGCGAACCGAGCAGGGCCAGCTCGCCCGCATAGACCTCATCCCGCGCACGCCGCGCTTCCGCGAAGACCAGTTCCGCGACCTCTTCAAAGAGGAGACGCCGAAGAACGTCTCGCCCAGCCTGCGCCGACAGGAGAACAACCCGCAGAGTCCGGTGCCGCCGAACGAAGCGCCGCAGAATGTGCCGACGCAGACGCCGACCCCCACGCCGACTCCCGCGCAGACTCCGGCGACGACTCCCGCCGAGACGCCTTCGACTCAGACGCCCGTACAGACGCCGACGCCATCTCAAACACCCGCGCGGCAAGGGGCGGCGAGCGGCGAGAAGAAGCCCGTGGAGATAGTCTTCGACGGCATCCGTCGGCGTCTGAGTCTGCTGCCCGTCGGCGTGGACGTGCAGTACCAGACGGTCAGCCCCGACGGAAAGAACGTTTTGATGATCGCCGGCGCCGTCAACCAGTTGAACCTCTACGTCTATTCGCTCGACGAGCTACAACGCGAGCCTTCGGTCACGCGCCAACTGACCTCGACGCCCGGCTTCAAAACGGACGCGCAGTTCTCGCCCGACGGCAAAGAGGTCTACTACCTTGAGCAGGGCCGCATCCAAATCGCGCCGCTCGACCCGCGCGCGTCCCCGCACACGCTCGCCGTCACGGCGGAGCTCGACGTTGACTTCGCGCGCGAGAAGCTGGAAGTCTTCAAACAGGGCTGGGAGTACATGCGCGACAACTTCTTCGACCCGAAGTTCAACGGTGCGGACTGGCAGGCCGTGCGCGGCGAGTTCGAGCCTTACGTCGCGGGCGCGGGCACGCCCGACGAGGTGCGCCGCCTGATGAGCCTGATGGTCGGCGAGCTGAACGCCTCACACCTCGGAGTGTCCGGCCCCTTCGGCTCGAATCAGGTGACGACGGGCCGGCTCGGCCTCGACTTCGACCGCGAGGAGTATGAGCGCGACGGTCGCCTTCGTGTCTCCGCCGTCATCCCGCTCGGCCCCGCCGCGCTCGCGCGCGACTCGGCTTCGCCCGAACGCGTGCGGCCGGTCAAAGTCGGCGATTACCTGCTCGCTGTTGACGGCAAGCGTTTGGACGCGCGCACTAACCTCGAAGAGTTTTTGAACTACAAGGTCGGGCGGCGCGTCGTCGTCACGGTCGCGTCGTCGGCGGGCGGCGCGGAGAGGAAGGACTTGGACATCCGGCCCGTCAACCTGACGACGGAGAAGGGGCTGCGCTACCGGCAGTGGGTCGAGGAGAAGCGCGCCTACGTCGAGCGCGCGAGCGGCGGGCGGCTCGGCTACGTCCACATGCTCGATATGTCTTCGGCCGCGCTCACGCAGCTCTACGTTGACCTGGATGCGGAGAACCAGTCGAAGGAGGGCGTCGTCGTTGACGTGCGCCACAACAACGGCGGCTTCGTCAATGTCTACGCCATCGACGTGCTCGCGCGCCGCAGCTACCTGCACATGACGCCGCGCGGCCTGACGACCTCGCCCGCGCGCACCACACTCGGCCAGCGCGCGCTGGAGCTGCCCACCGCGCTCGTCACCGATCAGTACTCGCTCTCCGACGCCGAAGACTTCACCGAAGGGTATCGGAGCCTGCACCTCGGCAAGGTCGTGGGCGAGCCGACCGCGGGCTGGATCATCTACACGTCGGGCGTCACACTCCTCGACGGGACTGTCTTCCGCCTACCCTTCATGCGCATCCAGACCGCCGAAGGCGTTGACATGGAGCGCAGCCCGCGCCCCGTCGATGTGCCGGTCACACGCCCCGTCGGCGAGAGCTACACGGGCCGCGACTCACAGCTCGACGCGGCGG
>JALZHC010000374.1 GCA_030914105.1 Acidobacteriota bacterium | reverse complement strand
CTTCCGGCGTGCTCGCCGGCTGTTGGCAAGTGTAGTTCTCGCAGACGTAGGCCGCGGCCCGCCCGCCGATGGACGCGCGTTCGCGCAGCAGCGGGACAAGCCCGGCGGCGCGCTCGTCGCCTTCGGCGGCCTGCGCGACGACTTTGTTGGGCAGGTAGCGGCTCCAAATCTCACGGGCGAGCGCGGGCGCGTCTGAGGCATGCGAGTCCGAGTCGCCAACGGGAGTTATGAGTGCGATCTCCTTCGGCGTCGAGAGGTAGAAGTCCAACGCGCCGAGCGCGTAGCCGAAGGCTGAGGGGTAACGCTCGACGGCGTCGCGGATGAGGCGGAGGACATTGACGGCTTTGCGCCGGTAGTCTTCGTTATCCGTGAGTGCGGCGAGGCGGAGCAGGGATTCGGCGGCGACCGAATTGCCGGAGGGCGTGGCGTTGTCAAAGTAGTCTTTCTGGCGGACGATAAGGCGCTCGCCGCTCCTGCCGTTATAGAAGAAGCCCCCCTCTTCTTCGTCCCAGAACTCTTCGATCATCTTATCGGTCAAACGCAGCGCCGCTTCGAGACGGCGCAGCTCGCCCGTCGTCTCGTAGAGCGTGACGAGCGCGGAGACGACGAAGGCATAATCGTCGAGGAAGCCCGCGTGCTTCGCGCGCCCGTCCTTGTAGACGTGCAGGAGCAGTCCGGCCGCCGTCAGGCTGTCGCCGATGAACTCCGCGTTCCGCTCCGCGACTGCGCGGTAATCTTCGCGCTCAAGCACGACTGCGGCCTCCGCGAAGCTTTCGAGCATCAGAGCGTTCCAGGCCGTGATGACCTTCTCGTCGCGTCCGGGCTTGACGCGACCTTCGCGGGCTTCAAACAAAATTTGACGAGCGCGAGCGACGGCCTCCGTCAACTGTTCTTCGCTCACGCCCAACTCGCGCGCGACCTCGGCGGCGGGGCGCGCGACGTTCAGAATGTTCTTCTCCTCGAAGTTCCCGCCCTCCGTGACGCCGTAGAAAGCGCAGAAGAGGCGCGCGTCTTCGTGGCCGAGGAGCGTCTCAATCTCCGCCTTGTCCCAGACGAAGAACTTGCCTTCGACGCCTTCGGAGTCCGCGTCCTGCGTCGAGTAGAAAGCGCCGGACGCGTCCGTCATCTCGCGCGCGACGTAGTCGAGCGTTTCAATGACGACGCGTCGGAAAGATTCTTCGCCCGTCGCCTGGTAGGCGTGCAGGTAGAGGCGCGTCAGAAGCGCGTTGTCGTAGAGCATCTTCTCGAAGTGCGGGACGAGCCAGCGCGCGTCCGTCGAGTAGCGGTGGAAGCCGCCGCCGAGCTGGTCGTACATGCCGCCCTCGGCCATCCTGCGGCACGTGTGCACGACCATCTCCAGAGCGCGCGCGTCGCCCGTTCGCTTGAAGGTGCGGAGCAGGAATTCGAGATTCATCGAGGAAGGGAACTTCGGCGCGGAGCCGAAGCCGCCGTGACGCGGGTCGTAGCCGCGCGCGATGTCGCGATAGGCATGGTCGAGCAGTTGATGGTTGATTAGCTCGGACGACTGCCGCGCGAGACTCATGCGTCGCAGCTCTGAAAGAATTTCCCAGGCCGACTGCTGCACCTCTTCAGGGCGCGTGCGGAAGGCTTCCGAGACGGCGGAGAGGATGCGCGGGAAGCCGGGCATCTGGTAGCGGTCTTCGGGCGGGAAGTAGGTGCCGCCGTAGAAGGGGACGAGGTCGGGCGTGAGGAAGACCGTGAGCGGCCAGCCGCCGTGGCGCGTCATCATCTGGACGGCGTTCATGTAAATCTGGTCGAGGTCGGGCCGCTCCTCCCGGTCAACCTTGATGCAGACGAAGTTCTCGTTCATCAGCCGCGCGATCTCTTCGTCCTCGAACGACTCACGCTCCATCACGTGACACCAGTGGCAGGCCGAGTAGCCGATGCTCAAAAGGATCGGCTTGTTCTCGCGCTTCGACCTCTCAAGCGCCTCCTCGCCCCACGCGTACCAGTCCACGGGGTTGTGCGCGTGCTGAAGAAGGTACGGGCTTGACTCGCCCGCGAGGCGGTTCGTGTGCCTGTGCTCTGACATCCGGCCTGGCGTCTCCTGCGTTTGAATTGTTCTCTCGCCGTCGTTGGTCGATTATGTGACGCCCGCAGTGAATCGGCAAACCGGAGCCGCGTTTTGCTATTTTACGGGCGGGCCGCTAAACTGAATGGTGATTCATTTTTTCTTTGCCGGACGAAGTTTTCTGCCGGAAATCGGCTGACAGTCATTAGCCGACACTCAGGCTCGTCTTGATTCAGGAGCGGACGGATGGAACGCGAAAGCATAGAGATGGATGTGCTCTTCGTCGGCGCGGGGCCGGCGTGTTTGAGCGGTGCGCTGCACCTCGCGCGTCTGGTGCGCGAGCACAACGAGGCCGTCGAGAAGGGGACGCGCAAAGGCAAGCCGCTCGGCGAGATTCAGATCGCGGTCATCGAGAAGGGCGCTTCGGTCGGCGCGCACGTGCTCTCCGGCGCGGTGATGGATCCGAAGGCTCTGAAGGAACTGATACCGGACTTCATCGAGCAGGGCGCGCCGGTCGAGTCGGAAGTGAAGGAGGATTACTTCCTCTACCTGACCAGGACGCGCGCCATCAAGTCGCCCATCACACCGCCGCCTTTGAAGAATCACGGCTACTACATCGTCTCTCTGAACAAGCTGACGGCGTGGCTCGGCGAGAAGTGCGAGGAGGCGGGCGTCAACATCTTCCCGGAGTTTCCGGGCGCGGATGTTCTCTACGACGAGCAAGACCGCGTCGTCGGCGTGAGGACGGGCGATAAGGGGATTGATAAAGAGGGGAGACCGAAGTCGAACTTCGAGCCGGGCGTTGACATACTCGCCAAGGTCACGGTGCTCGGCGAGGGGCCGCGCGGCTCGCTCACGAAACAACTGACCGAGCGGCTCGGACTCGCCGAAGGGCGCGAGCCGCAGGTCTACAGCATCGGCGTCAAAGAGCTTTGGGAGCTGCCCGACGAACGCTACCCCGCGGGCCGCGTCACACATACGCTCGGCTATCCTTCGGACACGAACACGTATGGCGGCGGCTGGATTTACGGGATGCAGAACCGCATCGTCAACCTCGGCTACGTGACCGGCCTCGACTACCGAGACCCCCTGCTCGACCCGCACGCCGAGTTCCAGCGCTTCAAGGAGCACCCATTCGTCGCGAAGCTTTTAGAGGGCGGCAAGATGATTCGCTACGGCGCGAAGACCATCGCCGCCGGAGGCTTCTACGCCATCCCGCAGTTCCACGGCGACGGCTTCCTCATGGTCGGCGACTCGGCGGGCTTCCTCAACTCGCAAAGGTTGAAGGGCATCCACACGGCCATCAAGAGCGGCATGCTCGCCGCGCAGGCCATCTTCGAGGCTTTGCTCGTCGAGGACTTCTCGAAGCAACAGCTCAAGCGCTACCGGCAGTTGATCCGCGAGAGCTGGATTACGCAGGAGCTTCGGCGCGTCCGCAACTTCCACGCGGCCTTCAAGCATGGGCGCTGGCTCGGACTCGCCAACGCCGGCCTCCAGTTCATCACGGGCGGACGCTCCTGGGGCTTGTTCGACCGCGCGAGCCTTGAGCCGGGCCACGCCGCCTTGAAGAAGCTGAAGGAGTACGGCTACCAGGGAGACAACCTCGAACAGCGCTATGGCAGGCTCCGCTTCGACGGCAAGCTCACCTTCAACAAGGTCACAGACGTTTACCACGCTTCGGTCTCGCACGACGAAGACCAGCCGGCGCACCTCCACGTCCTCGACACCGAAATCTGTGCGAAGCGCTGCGCCGAAGAGTACGGCAACCCGTGCCAGCGCTTCTGCCCGGCGGCGGTCTACGAGATGGTCGAGGACGGGGGCGGCAAGCGACGCTTGCAGATCAACTTCTCGAACTGTGTCCACTGCAAGACGTGCGACATCATGGACCCTTATCAGATCATCAACTGGGTGACGCCCGAAGGCGGCGGCGGGCCGGACTACAAGGGGATGTGAAGTGAAAGGATGAAGGTGGAAGGATGAAGGATGAAGGGAAGCCAAGCGGCCTCCACTTCATCCTTCATCCTTCCGCCTTCATCCTTGAGTGGACGCCCTCCCTCACGGTCGGGCTGCTACCCGGTTGAGCAAACGCGCGCTCACTCTTTCTCGACGAGGTTGAAGATGACCTTGCCGCGCTGCACCTCTTCGAGGGCGATGCGCGTGGGCTTGTGGCGCTGCGTGTCCATCTCGACGCGCGGGCGCGCGCCGCGCTGGAGCTGCTTGCTGCGCTGCGCGGCCACGAGTATGAGGCGGTATTTCGAGTCAATCGGCGGAGACTCTGTCTCCTGTTCGTTCGTGTCGTCTGTGGGTGTCATCGCGTCGGCGGCCTTTACCATGTCTCTCCAGACCCGGCGGGGTTACGCTTGCCGGACTCCCGAAAAATTCTCTCGTATGAGTATCACCCTTTTATAAACTCTCCGGGCGATTTATTCAACGTCCGGCGTGCGCGCGAAAGTCGCCAGCACGCGCCGCGCGACCCACTCCTGCCGCTCGCGGCGCGCGCGCTCGGCCCAGACGATTGAGGCGAGCTGCGCGGCGGCGCGCTCTAACTCGTCGTTCAGGACGAGATAATCGAAGTGCCTGTACTGCTCGACCTCGCCGCGCGCATTGCTCAGACGCAGCTCCAACTCTTCTGGCCGCTCCGTCATGCGCCGGGTCAGGCGCGCGCGCAAGACCTCGAACGAGGGCGGCAGGATGAAGACGCTCACGACCGAACTCATCGTCGCGCGCACAGCCGCCGCGCCCTGCACGTCAATTTCGAGGATGATGTCGTGGCCCTCGCTCAAGTCCTGCTCGACGACGCTGCGCGCCGTGCCGTAGAGGTGGCCGTGGACGACGGCCCATTCCAGGAA
>JALZHC010000373.1 GCA_030914105.1 Acidobacteriota bacterium | reverse complement strand
CCCTTAAAGGGCGGCCCCTCATCAAGCTGCGACTTCGCCGCGCCGGCCTCGCACACGGTCGGCGCGCCTGTCTCGCGTCTCGTCGTCGCCACTTACAACATACGCTACGCCGTCGGCTCGCACCTCATCGGCGGAAGTCTTCTCCGGCGGCTCGGCATCAGCCGACCCGGCAGGCGCGCGCGGCTCGTGGCCGGCAACGTCGACAAGGCCGCACGGATTCTCTCGGACGGCGCGCGTCTGCCGCGCGCGGACGTGGTCGCTTTGCAGGAAGCCGACCGAGGGACGCGGCGCGCGGGCGGGCAGCACGTCGCGCGTGCTCTGGCCGAAGCTCTGCGCATGAACTTCGTCCGCGCGGGCACGCCGACACCCACGGACGTTGAGCCGCAGCCGAAAAAGTGGTGGCTCGACTTCGAGGAGCGCATCAACCTGGGCGAGGAGGGCGACACGGGCGTCGCGATTCTGAGCCGCTTCCCGCTCGCCGAAGCAACGCGCATCGAGCTGCCCTGGTCTGAATGCCCCTGGCGTCCGCGCCTCGCGCTCGCCGCCGCCGTGCCCTTCGGCGCGCGCGCACTTCACCTCTTCAACGCGCACATAGACACGCATGCAAGCGTCGAAGGACAGCTCGAACAACACCGCGCCGTGCTCGCGCGCGCCGACGAGACGGGCGCACGCGCGCCGTCCGTCATCCTCGGCGACTTCAACACGCTCACGCGGCCCGCGCGCGACGCCGCGCGCGCCCTCCTCGAATCTCGCGGCTACGCGACGCCCATCCCGACCGACACTGCCACCTGGCGGAGCGGCCCGCTGCGTTATCACTTCGACTGGATTTTCGTCCGCGGCGCGCGCGTTCGGCGCTGGGGCGTCGCACGCGTGCGCGGTGTTTCGGATCACTGGCCCGTGTGGGTCGAGATTGAAAGCGAGCGTTCTTAACAGAACCGCGAGCGGTAGCGGGCGGGTCGTAGCTAGGCGATACGGGTCATCGAAGACAAGTGCACCCGCGAGGCTTCCGCACGCGGTACCGTACCCCGACGCGCGTTGATTTTTTCAGGCATGAAGGCATGAAGGACGCAGCAATAAAGAGCCGGAAGAATCCTCTCGCGCAGCGAGCGCGTGCGGCGCGCGAAGGGCGCGAGAGGGAGTCGGTCTTCGTCGAGGGCGTGCGGCTTTGCGAAGAGGCTTTGCGCGCGGGCGTGGCTTTTGAGTTCGCGCTTTACACAGTCGCCGTCGAAGCGGACGCGCGCGGCGCGAGTCTGATTGAAGGGCTGCGGCGCGTGTGCCCGAAGGTTTTCGCGGCGAGCGAGAGCATCGTCGAGTCCGTCTCAGACACGAAGACCTCGCAGGGCGTCGTGGCCGTGGCGCGGAGACCTTTGACCGGCCGGGACGTAATCGGGCTCGGCGAACGGACGCCGCTGGTCGTCGTCATGCACGGGGCGAATAACCCCTCGAACGCGGGCGCGATGCTGAGAGTCGCGGAGGCCGCGGGCGCGACCGCCGTCATCTCGACGAAAGGCTCGACCGACCTCTTCTCACCGAAGGCTCTGCGCGGCTCGATGGGTTCGGCCTTCCGCGTGCCTCTGTGGACGGGAGCGTCGCTCGGAGAGGCTCTCGGCTGGTGCGCGGCGCGCGGCATCCGCTCGGTCGGGACGGGCGCGTGCGCGTCTAAAACTCACACGGAGGTTGACTGGACAGTGCCGCGCGCGGTCGTCGTCGGCCCCGAGGCAAGCGGATTGTCCGTAGAAGAGCTGCGCGCGGCTGACGAAGCAGTCCGCATCCCCATGCGCGAGCCGGTCGAGAGCCTCAACGTGGCCGTCGCCCTCGCCGTCATCCTCTACGAGGCGGCGCGGCAGAGGGGCTTCTAAGAAAGCAAAAGGCAGAGGGCCAAAGGCAAAGTTAAAAAACGGGCCTGCGTCAAATTTTGTCTTTTGTCTCTCTTTTTGCCTCTTGAAATTTGCCTTTTGCCTTTATGCCTTCCGCATCCCGGCGGGTTTCGGCTAGAATGCCCCTAGAGTCATCCAAAGATTTTCGGTCTCCCTTCCCCTGTTCTGAAACCTTTGAAGCCGGGACGGCCCGGCCCGTTTCGGTTTTCGCGAAGACGCCCGGCGTATGAGTGAAGAGCAAGAGAAGAAGAAGCGCGACGAGGCGCTGGTCGAGCGGCTGATGCGGCGCGTGCTCGAAGGGATGGGTTCGGTCGTCGACCGCAAGCTCGGTCGCGAGGCCGACACGCAGTCCGGCTTCACCACCACGAAGCTCATCGAGCGCATGAAGCACCTGATTGACGAGCGCGTCCGCACGGACGAAGAGGGCCGACGCCTCGCCCCGCACCTCTTCAAGCTCAAGGTCGAGTGGGGCACGCACTCCGAGGCCCCGCCCGAATTCATCAAGGAGCTGGAGAGCGAAGTCCACGCCGCGGCGATTGACTACATCAACGACCGGCGTCTGCGCACGCTCGCGCCCGTGAAGGTAGAGACGAGCGCAGACATCTTCACCTCCGGCATCGCCGTCGATCCGTCCTTCGGCGAGTTCGAGGAGGAGCTGCGGCAAAGGGACGAGGCCGAGCGGCTCGCCATTGATTTGAAGGATGCCATCCCCCGTTCGCAGGTTGCGCCGCAGGACGTCAGCGTGACGGCGCGCATCACTTCGCCCGACCGCTCGTTCGAGCAGGTTCTGACATTTCGACCGGGCGGGCGGCGCATCAACGTCGGTCGCGTGACCGGCAACGACCTGCAACTCGAACACGCGAGTGTCTCGAAGATTCACGCGGCGCTCGTGATGAACCGCGAGGGCACGCTGCTCGTCGCCGACACAGGCTCGACCAACGGGACTTTCATCAACGGTCGCCGCATCGCCTACGGCGAAGCGCGCCAGATCGAGGACGGCGACGTCGTCAGCTTCGGCGACGTGGAGGTGAGATTTAAGAGGCAGTGATAAGTGATGAATGATAAGTGATAAGAAAAAGCGCGGCGGCTGTCTTCTCTTTTACTTATCAGTTATCACTCATCACTCATCACTTGAGTAATTATGTTTCTCGCAGACTTACCCGAAAAACAGCCGGCGCTGTTGAGCCTTGTCTACACCGCCGGGTTCGCTTTGCTCGCGCTGCTGCTGCTGTTGTCGCTCGTGCTCGCGCGGCGGCGCAGGCGCTCGGCGCTCGACGCGGTCGCGCCTTCGGACTTGCCGCCGGAGGTGCGGCAGCGTCTCGGCGCGACTTCGACGAACCGCGGCTTGCAGGCGCTGCGGCTGGGCTTCATCCTGCTCGCGCTCGGCGTCTTCGGCTTCCACATCTACTGGGCCGAGTACGCCGCCGAGACCAACGACCGCTTCCAGGAACTGAGCTATAAAGACCTGCGCAACCGTCGTCTGGCCGAGTCAACCTTGCGCGGCTGGATTCTCGACCGCTCCGGCCAGCTCGACCGCGCGCTCGCGCTCTACCGCCGCGCGCCCGACGGCCAGATCGTCCGCGACTACCCGCTTGACTCCGAGATGTCCCAACTGCTCGGCTCCGACCGCGGCGACCCCGGCCTTGAGCGCGCTCTCTTCGGCATCCAGAGCCAGGCCGCGCCCGAAGCGCTCGACGTTGTCGAAGGGAAAGACATCAAGCAGCCTGCCAATCTCGACGTGCGCTTGACGATTGACAGCGAGCTTCAGAAGGAGGCCGTCGCGCAGCTTAAAGGTCGGCACGGCGCGGTCGTCGTCCTCAACCCGCAGACGGGCGAGCTGCTGGCGATGTACAGCAACCCTTCGTACAGCCTGAAAGAAGTTCAGGACGAGGAGACCTGGGTGCGCCTGAATGCCAACGAGCGCGACCGCCCGCTCGTCAACCGCGCGACCTCCGCCTACTACATCCCCGGCTCGACCTTCAAGACCGTCGTGATGACCGCCGCATACTTGAACGGCATGCAGGACTCGGTCTTCTCCGGCACGCCCGGCGGCTACATCGCGGAGCCGGGCGCGAAGCCCATCACGGACGACAACGGCTCGTGCGAGGTCTGCGGCCCGATGCACATCGACCAGGCGTTGATGATTTCGAGCAACCAGTTCTTCGCGCAGATGGCCGTCAAGCTCGGCCCGGAACGCCTCGCCGCGACGGCCAAGCTGTTCGGCATCGGGGCCTACGACCGTCCCGAAGACCTCCTGCGCGGACGCAAGCGCCCCGACATCTGGAACGCGAGCACCGACGCGGTCGCGCGCGCGCTCGCCCCGCGCGAGTCGACCATCCTCGCCAGCACGAAGATGCGCCGTTACGACCTCGCGCTCGAAGGCTTCGGGCAAGGGTACGCGGGTCAGCAGACGCCGCTCCAGATGGCGATGGTCGTCTCGGCCATCGGCAACCTGCAAGGTCAACTGATGAAGCCGAAGGTCGAGTACGACCTGCCGCCCGTCGCCTACAGTCAGGTCATGCCGCCGCAGATCGCCGCCGAGGAGCGGCGCATCATGGGGCTTGTGACGATGGGGCCTTCGGGCACGGCGACCAGCGTCTTCAGCGGCACGGTCACCTCGCAGGGCATCACCTCCGGCGGCAAGACCGGCACGGCGCAGAAGGAGGTTCCCGAATACGACCCGAAGACCGGCGAGATGAAGACCGTCAAGAAGATCGAGCGCGACCGCCGCGGCAATCCCATACGCGAGTACGAGGTGCCGGTGCTCTCGCCTGAGAAGCGGATTGACAGTTGGTTCCTCTGCATCGCGCCGCTCGACCGACCGCAGCTCGCCATCGCCGTCATCGTCGAGGGCGGGGGCTACGGCGCGCGCGCCGCCGCGCCCATTGCCGCCGCGCTCGTCTTGAAGGCGCGCGACCTCGGCCTGCTCACAGTCGCCGGCGCTGCGCCCCAACAGAACCAGCCGCAGCCGGGCCAACAGCAGGCGACGCCGGGCCAGCGACCAC
>JALZHC010000372.1 GCA_030914105.1 Acidobacteriota bacterium | reverse complement strand
GAGTCTCGGCCTTGATCTCGTGACCCTCTTCAGTCCAGACGGTGAAGGGCCGCCGGCCCAGGTCAACCTTGTTGACGAAGGTGACGAGGAACTCTGTGCCGAAGCGCTTGGCCTGCTCCTCGAACTGCTGCATCAGCTCCGGGCCTTGTATCCCTTCGGCGAAGCCGGGGTAGTTCTCGACCTCGGTGGTGATGGTGAGCTGGCCGCCGGGCTGCGGGCCGTGGATGACGAGCGGGTGGAGCTCGGCGCGCGCGGCGTAGATGGCGGCGGTCAGCCCCGCCGGGCCGGAGCCGACGATGACGACCTCGCGGTGCAGTGTCTCTTTAATCATGCCTCTGCTTTTAAACGACCTCCGACGGATGTGTCTGTAAGCGCGCTCACAGAGCTGCGGGCGCGCGCTCGCGGTAGCCTTTTTCTTCGGGCGTGTAGTATAACTGCTCGCGCCGGAAGTAGTCGAACTTGACCGCACGCGCGAGGGCCGGGCCGAGCAGCTCTTCCCCGACAAAGCCCGGAGTCGAAGACCACTTGAGCACGCCGCGAGACGACAACACGCAGGCACAGGCGGACGGCTCCCCTATCCGAACCGTCGCCGTGCTCGGCGCGGGCACGATGGGCCACGGCATCGCACAGGTCGCCGCGTCCGGCGGCTTCAAAGTCATCCTCCGCGACATCGGCGACGAGTTGGTCACGCGGGGATTGCGCGCCATCGAAGCGAACCTCGCCAGAGGAATCGAACGCGGCAAGGTCACGGAAGAAGAGCGCGAGCGCGCGCTCTCGAACCTGCGCGCGACCACGCGGCTCGAAGAGACGGCAGGCGCGCAGCTCTACGTCGAGGCCGTGCCGGAACGTCTCGAACTGAAACGTGAGACGCTGCGCGCCGTCGAGGAGCTGAACCCCGCGCCCTTCATCTTCGCCACCAACACCTCCTCGCTCTCGATCACGGAGATCGCCGAAGGCTCGCGCCGCCCCGAGTGTGTCGTCGGCATGCACTTCTTCAACCCGGTTCACATCATGCGCCTCGTCGAGGTGGTCGTCGGGCGCGACACCGCGCCGGGAGTGGTCGAATCAGTCCGCGCCGTCGCGAGGCGTTTGCGGAAGGAGCCGATTGTAGTGCGCGACGTGCCGGGCTTCGCCTCTTCGCGTCTGGGTGTGGCTTTGGGGCTTGAGGCGATGCGGATGTTGGAGGAGGGCGTGGCCGACGCGAAAGATATAGATACGGCGATGGAGTTGGGCTACAATCACCCCATGGGGCCGCTCCGCCTGACCGATCTCGTCGGCCTTGACGTGCGCCTCCACATCGCCGAGTACCTGCACGCGAAGCTCGGCTCGGAGAGCTTCCGCCCGCCCGACATTCTGCGGCGCATGGTCGCCGAAGGCCGACTCGGAAGGAAGTCGGGCGAGGGCTTCTACAAGTGGGAAGAAAAGCAGTAGTCAGAAGTCAGTAGCCAGTAGGCTCCGCACGGCGAGCCTCGGCGCTGACCTTGCGAACCTTCTCCGTCGAAGGTTTTTCTACTGGCTACTGGCTACTCACTACTGTCTACTGACTTCTGTCACCTATGAGCAGGCCGACGAACGAAGAGAGACGATTCGCGCTGCGCATGGCGCTGCGCCTGCCGATTGTCGTGTCGGGGCGGGCCGAGGACGGCTCGGCCTGGAGCGAGCCGACCGAGACCGACGACATCTCGACTCTGGGCGCGCTCTTCCACCTCAACCAGAAGGTCTCGCGCGGCGACCAGCTCTACCTGCGCGCGCACCGCCCCGACGGCTCGCCCATCGAGGCGACGGCGCGCGTCGTGCGCATCGCGCCGGCCATCTACGGCACAGCCCGCGTCGGCGTGCAGATCACGGAGCCTGCCGACAACTGGCTCCGCCTCTTCGTCTCCTGGGTCGCCGACGAACAGCAGACGCCGTCGCCGGAAGGCGAACAACAGTAAGCGAGTTGACTCGGCGTGTTCGGCGGGCGAACACGGTCGGCCACTCGGCCCTCGTCAACACATTCCCGCCCGCGCCGTTCAATAAGGAGAAGAGCAATCATGCGAAACAAGGGATTGAATCTCGCGCTCGGCCTGGGCCTTCTGCTCTGTGCCGCGCTCGCCTGCAAGTTCAACGCCTCGACAGCCAACCTCAGCGGCCTGAAGGTCGCCAAGGACAAGGCCGCCACGCAGGAAGCGAGCAGCTTCTCGCCGACCGACACGATCTACGCCGTCGCCGAAGTCTCGAACGTCCCCGACAAGGTCAAGGTCAAGGGCCGCCTCCTCTTCGACGACGTTGAGGGCCAGCCCAACGGCCCTGTCCCCGGCGCGGAGACGACGCTCGACCTGCCCGGCAGCGGCACGGCCACCTACACCTTCACGCCGCCGCCCTCCGGCTGGCCGAAGGGCAAGTACAAGGTCGAGGCCACGATGATGACCGAGGAAGGCGAGCAGAAGGATCAGAAGTCCGCGACCTTCTCGGTCAACTGAGCCGAAGCCTTTCGCGCAGATAAGACACGGACGACGCGCGCCTCTTTGGTCGTCGTTAAGACTGCCGTCTCGGCGTCAGCGAGGTTCGTCGAGCGCGGGAAGAAGTCATCCACGAAGCCACACGCGGGCGGCACGAAAGCGGCGCGAGCATTGGCGCGTCTTCTTCGTGCCGTTTCGTGTGGCTTCGTGAATAAAGCCTTCCCCGCGCCTCGCGCCGAGCCGACGTTTAATAGGAGCGTTACCCGATGCCATCATACGAAACCCTTCTGCTTGAGCGGCGCGGGCGCGTCGCCGTCATTACCATCAACCGGCCTGCGAAGCTGAACGCGCTGAACATACAGACGCGCGCAGAGGGCGCGGCGGCCCTGGATGAGCTGCGCGAAGACGAAGAGGTGCGCGTCGTCGTCATCACGGGCGCGGGCGAGAAGGCTTTCGTCGCGGGCGCAGACATCGCGGAGTTCGAGGGGCGCACCGCCGTCACGCAGCGCGACGTGATGACCGCCCGCTCGCTCTTCACAGCCGTTGACACTTTCCCCAAACCCGTCATCGCGATGATTAACGGCTTCTGCCTCGGCGGCGGCTGCGAGCTTGCGCTCTCGTGCGACCTGCGCGTGGCGGGCGAGCAGGCGCGCTTCGGCCAGCCCGAAATCAACCTCGGCATCATCCCCGGCGGCGGCGGAACCCAACGACTCACCCGCCTCGTCGGCGAGGGCAAGGCGATGGAGCTGATCCTGACGGGCGAGATGATAGACGCGCACACGGCTTACCAGATCGGCCTCGTCAACCTCGTCGTCCCCGCCGCCGACCTCGAAGCGAAGACGTTGGAGCTGGCGAACCGCATCGCCGAGAAAAGCCCCGTCGCCCTGCGCCTGGCGAAGGAGGCCGTCAAGGCAGCCTCGCGCTCGAACCTTGACGAGGGACTGCGGCGCGAGGTTGACCTCTTCGCGCTCTGCTTTTCGAGCGAGGACAAGGACGAGGGCGTCCGCGCCTTCATTGAGAAACGCAAGCCGGAATTCAGAGGGAGGTGACGGCGGAGTTGGCGAAGGCGAGGGCGGGACACGTGCTCGTTTTGGGCCTGCTCGCCGCGGCGCTTCTCTTCGCCGCGGCGCTCGGCGCGTTGCGCTGGCTGCTGACGGGCCTCGCGCCCGGCAGCGGCGGCATCGGCGCGGTCGCGGGCGGCCTACTCGACCTGACCGTCGTCGCCTGCGTCGCCGCCTTCCTTCTCATCGGCGCGTGTCTCGTGCTCTTCGTTGCGCGTCGCCGCGGGCGACTCAAATGAGAATCGTCGTCCTACTTCAGTGAGAATCGTCATCCTACTTCTCGGCCTCCTCATCGCTTCGGCGGGCGGCGTCATCGCCTACCGCGCCCTCTTCGTCGAGCCGCACGCGGCGGTCGTCATCACCGAAAAGAGCGTGCGCGAACTGCCGGACGTGGCGCGCGTCGTCGCCGGACTTGTGCTGCTCGTCGCGGGCGCGTGCGCGTCCTTCTTCGCCGCCCTGCGCCGGCGTTGACCCCGTCGAAACACCTGTTTGCGTTTTGCTATTCGGACTGCTATTTTATCCTTCCTTGAGCGGGCGGACGCCGCCACCGACTCAGGCACACATCGGGGCCGTAGCTCAGCTGGGAGAGCGCATGAATGGCATTCATGAGGTCAGGGGTTCGATCCCCCTCGGCTCCATAAAAACCTTCAAATAGATAGGCTTTATTGGGGGCTTTATTTACAATAGCTAAGTATTTTCCTACTGACCATCATGGACGAGAAACACGTCGTAAGCCCAGCGTCCAAGTTGTTTATGCCCTTCACCGAAGACCTTGGCTCGGTAGCGGAATATATTTCCGTATTGATCCTGTCTCCTCGATTCTCGATAGTCGAGCGAGATGGATTCGACATTCAGCTCAGGCAACGTGTGTAGTTCGCTAGGCTCAGAAATACCATTGTGGTTCGTGTCCTGCCACAGACGCAGTGATGAAAAGATGGCATCTCGGCTATCAATCACACCATCCCCGTTACCGCCATTTCGCGGTTTATCATATTCTGCCAATGCATTAAAGCCGTTTCTCGACAGTCCCGGTGGAGGAGGTAGTTGTGGCGTAAAGTTGCCGAATAGTTCCGCGCCGTTATCAATAGTACCGTTTCCGTTTCTATCAAGTGTAAGGAACATGTCATCCGACCCCGCGCTCGTCCATGAGAGACGCTGCGGCGTGCCGGTGTTGTTCAAATCGAAGCTGACCCCGTGGTCTGTGTCAGTGAGGTCAAAGCCGTTACCAAGCACATCTATAATAATGGGGCTGCCTGGGCCTCCGATATAGCAGTGGCATGGCCTATCTACAAATCCGCCGGCATCAGAGCAGTTGATGTAAAAATACGGGTCGCAAGTTCCGTCTCCACCGTACTCACAGACACCAAAGGTTGGTGATGGGTAATAACC
>JALZHC010000041.1 GCA_030914105.1 Acidobacteriota bacterium | reverse complement strand
ATACCAGATGGCCGTGCCGTAGAAGAGGACGACCGAGAAGGTCGAAAGCAGCAGTAGCGGCAGGTCGAGCAGCAGCAGATTGTAGAAGCCCTGGTTGTAGCGCACGAGCAAGAGCGGGAACTGAAGAAGGCTCGTCAGAATCATCAAGGGGTAGCTCGCGTTCCCCGTCAGGCGGAAGAACATCTCTAACTTCACGCACGCGGGGAGCGGCGAGCGAAGGATGCGCGGGTAGAGCTTCAGTGCGACCTCGGTAACGCCCTTCGCCCAGCGCCGCTGCTGCGCCTTGAAGGCGTTGATCTCGACGGGCACTTCCGAGGGCGCGTCCTCGTCGAGGAGGTAGACGAAGCGCCAGCCCATCAACTGTGCGCGGAAGGAGAGGTCTGTATCTTCCGTGAGCGTGTCGTGCTGCCAGCCGCCCGAAAGCTCGATGGCGCGGCGACGCCAGAGGCCCGCCGTGCCGTTGAAGTTGAAGAAGCCGCCCGTGCGATTGCGAACCGTCTGCTCGACGACGAAGTGGCCGTCCAAGAGGATTGTTTGCAGGCGCGTGAGAAGGTTGTAAGAGCCGTTGATGTGCGACCAGCGCATCTGCGCGCAGGCCAGAAGCGGGTCGTTGAAGAAGTGTACCAGCTTGCGAAGGCAGTCGGGGCGCGGCACGAAGTCGGCGTCGAAGATGGCGACCAGCTCGCCCGCGGCGCTCTTCAGGCCGTTCTCCAACGCGCCGGCCTTGAAGCCCGTGCGGTCTTCGCGGTGAATGTAGCTGACGCGGAAGCCTTCGGCGCGGTGGCGCGCGACGGCGCGCTCGGCGAGCGTGCGCGTCTCGTCGGTCGAGTCGTCGAGCACCTGTATTTCGAGGCGCTCGCGCGGGTAGTCAAACGCGGTCACGGCGGCGAGCAGGCGCTCGACGACGTAGACCTCGTTGAAGAGCGGGAGCTGGACGGTGACGCGCGGCAGCTCGTCCTCGGCGAAGAAAGATTCGGGGCGAGGCCCGACGCGGCGGCAGCGCCAGAAGTCTACGACCTGCTTGACGCGGTAGACGCCGAAGGCCGAGAGCACGCCGAGCAGCGCGAAGTAGGCGGCGAGCACAGTCCAGTCGAACGTGTCGAGGCGGTAGAGCGGGCTGATGTTCTCGGCGGTCTTCGCCACGGCCCCCTCCACGTACTCGCGGAAGAGCGGGTCGGACGCGAGCGACGACGAGAGCATGAAGACTGCGGACAACATCTACTTCTTCCCCGACCGAGACGACGGCCTGCCCCTTCCACGCCGTGGCGGCAATCTGCTTCTCTCTTGACGCGGCGGCGACTCGGCTGAGCGTCCGGGCGCGTGAGCGCCGACCGAGCCGGCCCCAAACAAAAGAACGAGCAGCGCCGAAACCTCTTGCGCTGCTCGTCTCGATGCACGAATTTTAGCCGAAAGTCGCCCGCGGCGAAATTAAGGAGGAAGGTGGAAGGGAAAGCGTCGGCCCGAAAGCCGCGCTTTCATCCTTCCGCCTTCCCTCTTCCTCCTTGCCCTTACATGCCGGGGCCGCCGAAGCCGCTCGGCGGCGGGGGCGGAGGCGGAGCGCCCGCCGCGCCCTTGCGCTTCTCGAAGATGGCGACGCCGATCAGGCCGCCGATTGTCGAGAAGATGACCGCGACGACGCTAAAGAGCAGTCCGTGTCCTATCGCCCTGCCGACCGTCATGGCGGTTGACCCCATCATCTGATCCATCTGCGCGGCCTGCTCCGGGTTGGCGTTCTGGATGATGCCCTGCACCACGGACATCAACGCCGCGCCCATGACTATCCGGAGCGGGATGCCGATGATTAAGATGAGCACGACACCCAGGCCGCCGGCGATGGCACCGAGTACGGCACCGTCGGCGGGTGTGACCGGGGCTGGCGACTGCTTGATGTAAATGCTCGCGGCGAGCACCCCGCCGGCTATCGCCCACAGGCAACAGCAGTAGTCCACCACCGGGATCGCCGACAGGATGCCCAGGAGCACCCCGCCGATCAAGGCCGGTTTAAGTTTGTCGTTCATGTCCGTCTACACCATCGCCGAGGAGGCATGTTTTGAAAGGGAGAAGGGAAGAGAATCGGCCTTCCCTTATCCCCCCATCTTTACCATTACACGCCGGGGCCGCCACCGAAGCCGCCCGGAGGCGGAGGCGGAGGAGGCGGGGCGGTCGCGCCACCACCCTTGCCGAAGATCGGTGCGCCGATCACGCCGCCGAGCAGCGTGAAGACGAAGACGCCGATGGCGAACACGATCCCGACGACGATTAACAAGATCGTGCCGGAGAACGGCAGCGAGATGCCTCCCTGCTCCATCCGCTCGGTCATCGCCGCCGCGCCGAATAGAAGAATTACAGGGATGCCGATGACGAGGTTGATGGCCGCCCCGATGCCGCCGGCCATCGCGCCCAGTGACGCGCCCTGGCCCGGCGTTACCGTCGCCCCTGTGCCCTTCACGTACAGGAAGACGGCTAAGATGCCGCCGCCGATGGCCCACAGGCAGCAACAGTTGTTGAGTAACGGTAACGCCGACAGGAGGCCGGCGACCACGCCGCCGATGAGCGCCGCTTTTGTTCTTGGGTTCATCTTCTGCTCACACCTTCCTCAAGTTTTCGTAAAGCTCTGGACTTAAAGTTTCGCGGCGACGGGACTCTCTTCCCGCTCCGGTGCCCATTCAACCGCGCGATGACGAAGCTTCGGGTCTAGCTTCGGGAAAGCTCCCTTCCGGAAAGACGCCGGGCCGCCCCCGGCGCGACAGCCGCCGCAGACCCATCCCGCACAGGTCTACCAGGCCGGGGACGATGTAGAAGGCCGACACCGCGCCGAGCAGCAGCGCCGTCGAGAAGCGCGACCAGTGCGTGTTCTCCCAGACGCGGAAGAACCCGAGCGCGAAGTCCACGGTCGTCGGGACTGCGGCGAGGATGAGCCACACGCGCGGCGGTGTGTCCGTCCGCGTCAAGCGACGCAAGAGCGGGTAGAGGGCGACGCCCGCGAGCGCGCCCACGTACAGCCCCGTACAGCGCGCGCAGACGGCGAGCGGGTAGCCTGCGACGTAAAACGAGCGCTCCGGCATCTGGTGGCACGCCGGACGGAAGAACTCGTAGAACACCTGCGACAGCAGCAGAGAGCCGCGCGCGCGCGCCAGCGGCGCACCCACGATCATCCCCAACAGCGCCGCCGCGCCCGCCAGCACCGCGACCCAGGCCCAACAGGCCGCGCGCCTCGACGCCCGCGCCGACTCCCCGTCGGCCACGAGCTGCGGGACGTACTCTGAGATCGATGCAGGCATTTCGAGAAGTGCAGAAGTCAGAGTGCAGAGTGCAGAATTAAGACCTTGCCTTTAATTCACCACTCTGCACTCATCACTAAAATCTGATGACCGTGTCCGGCCCGCCCTCGACGTGGACGGTGTCAACGAAGCGTATGTGGCGCGACTCGGTCGTCATCACGAGCGAGTGCGTGCGGCGGCCCGCACCGAAGAAGCGCACTCCGCGCAGGAGCGCGCCGTCGGTGACGCCCGTGGCGACAAAGATGACCTTCTTGCCGGGCGCGAGGTCGTTCGTGTCGTAGACCTTGTTCGGGTCGTTGATGCCCATTTCGCGCAGGCGTGCCAGAACCTCGTCGGCGGGCGGCACCTTGGCCTTGTCAACTCCGAGCCGCTCGTGGTCGAAGACGAGGCGTGCCTGTATCTCGCCGTTGAGGCACTTCATGGCGGCGGCGGTCAAGACGCCTTCGGGCGCGCCGCCGATGCCCATCAGGGCGTGGATGTTGGTGCCGGCGACCGCTGCGGAGATGCCTGCCGAGAGGTCGCCGTCGCTGATGAGGCGGATGCGCGCGCCCGCCTCGCGCACGTCGGCGATGAGCTTCTTGTGGCGCGAGCGGTCGAGGACGATGACGGTCAGGTCTTCGATGTCGCGCGAGAGCCGACGCGCAATGGCCTTGAGGTTGTCTTTGACCGGCGCGTCGATGTCAATCGCGCCGCGCGAGGAAGGCCCGACGACGATCTTGTCCATGTAGATGTCGGGCGCGTTCAAAAGCCCGCCGCGCTCGGAGGCGGCGAGCACGGCGATGGCGTTGTTCGCGCCGAGCGCGCAGAGGTTCGTGCCTTCCAGAGGGTCAACGGCGATGTCCACTTCGGGGAACTCGTCTGGTGTAGCGCCCTCGTGGAAGCCCGCGCCGACCTCCTCGCCGATGAAGAGCATCGGAGCCTCGTCGCGCTCGCCCTCGCCGATGACGATGCGCCCGCGCATCGGGACGGCGTCCATCTTCTCGCGCATCGCCTCGACCGCAACGCGGTCGGACTCCTTGCGGTCGCCCATCCCCATCGTCCGCGCCGCCTCGATGGCCGCCGCCTCGCACACGCTCAGAAAATCCAGAGATATGTTGACGCTGTTCAGCTCCTGAACCATGAACGAAACCCCGAAGCCGAAAAGATTTCTGCCGCCGTGAAACGAACGCTCTGGCGCTGGAAAGGCACGTGCATACTACCAGAGCGCGGGCGGAATTAATAGAGGCAAAAAGATGGGAGGCAGGCAGCAGGGGCAGGTGGCAGGGGCAGACGGCAGATGGCAGGCCGAAACATTTAAGGCAGCCGGGTCTTAACCAAGACCGGCTGCCTTCTCGTTTCTGCGTTCCGCTACTTCCGCGCCCGCTTCATGCTCCTGCCATCTGCTCCTGCCTCCTGCCTCTGCCGTCTGCCTCCTATTTCTTCAGCTCCGGCCTCAGATTCAGGTTGCGAATCAGGCGGTGCAGGTAGTTCGGGTGGACGCCGAGGGCGCGGGCGGCTTCGGTGAAACTGCCGCCGGAGAGTTCGAGGGCGCGGAGAATGAGCTGACGTTTGGCCTCGCGCAGGGCGTCATGGTACCTGTTGACGGCGGCGGGCGCGGTGCCCGGCTGAGGCTCGGCTTCGAGGACGTTTTCGGGCAGGTCTTCGGGCAGCACGCGCTCGGTCGAGCCGAGCACGACGGCGCGCTCGATGGCGTTTTCCAGCTCGCGGACGTTCCCCGGCCAGTCGTAAGAGACGAGGCACTCGCGCGCTTCGGGCGAGAGGCCCGTCACCTTGCGCTTGAACTTCGCCGCGTACTTTGCCGCGAAGTAGCTGGCGAGCAGCGGGATGTCCTCGCGGCGCTCGCGCAAAGGGGGCATCTCGAAGGAGACGACGTTGAGGCGGTAGTACAAGTCCTGCCGGAACGTGCCGGCGCGGACGGCCTCTTCGAGGTCGCGATTCGTCGCGGTGACGACGCGCACGTCGACGCGTATCGTGCGCGTGCCGCCGACGCGCTCGAACTCGCGCTCCTGTAGGACGCGCAGAAGCTTCGCCTGCATGACGGGCGCAAGCTCGCCGACCTCGTCGAGGAAGAGCGTGCCGCCGTCGGCGACTTCGAGCTTCCCCTTCTTCTGCGTGAGCGCGCCGGTGAACGCGCCGCGCTCGTGGCCGAACAGTTCCGATTCCAGAAGCGTCTCTGTCAGCGCCGCGCAGTTGATGGCGACGAGCGGGCGCTCGCGCCGCGCGCTGTTCTGATGAAGGGCCTGCGCGGCCAGCTCTTTGCCCGTGCCCGACTCGCCGCGGATGAGGACGGTCGAGTCGGTTATCGCGACGCGCGCGATGAACTGGTAAACCTTGCGCATCGCCTCGCTCTCGCCGACCATGCCGTGCTCGACGCGGCTCTCCTCGCGCAGAAGGCTGTTCTCGCGCTCCAACTGCTCGACGTGCCGCGCGTTGTTGATGGCGACGGCGGCGACGCCGGAGATGATCGTGACGAGCCGCAGGTGCTCTTCGTCAAAGTGCGTCGAAGGGTCTGTGGCCGTGAGGTAGATGACGCCGACGGGGCGACCGAAGAGCGTGAGCGGCGCGCACAAAAGCGAGCTGAGGCGCGCGCCCCGCAGGCTCTCCGAGCTTAAGGGGCCGCTGCCCTCGAAGAGGTCGCTGTGGAGAACGCTCGCGCCCTCTTCCAAGACCTGACGGACGACCGTGCGGCTCACCTCGACGGCGCGGCCCGCGCCCGCGCCGCGGTCGAGTCCGAACTCGGAGACGACCTCGCCGCCCTCGCCGACGAGCAGGATCGCGCCGCGCTCGGCGGGCACGACCTCGAAGACGAAGCGCAGAAGCTCGCGCTGCAACTCCTCGGCGTCGCGGATGGAGTTGACGGTCGTGCTGACCTTGACGAGCAGCGTCAGGTCGCGCGCGAGTGCGGCCAGCCCCGGCAGCTTCGACCACTGGTCGCCGGCGGGCGCGAGCGCATCCTCGACGCGCATCCGCACGGTCGAGTAGGCCGTCAGGTGACGCTCGCTCACCTGGACGGTCGTCGAGTCTCGCGCCGCCGGCTCGTCCGCGTGGCGGAGGAAGACGAGGCGCGACTCGCCGATGCCGATCTGGTCGCCGTGTTCGAGCAGGTGTTCGCGCACCGGCTTGCCGTTGACGAAGGTTCCGTTGAGGCTGTTGAGGTCTACGAGCTTGTGGCGCGAGTTCTCCGTGCGGACGACGCAGTGGCGGCGCGAGAGCAGCGCGTCGGGGATGCAGACGCGGTTCGACGACTCGCGCCCGACGGACAGCTCCTCGCCGCCCAGCTCGAAGGCCGAGTCCTTCAAAGGCCCCGCGACGACTGCGAGTCTCGGATACGTCGCTTCCAACTCTCCTCCCTCAGTCGCGCGCCGCGCGCGCAATCATCAACCGCAGCGCAGACGCGCGAACGCTTCCCTTCAACCCTTTAGCCGCATGCGGCGCTCCCTCTCAACCTTTCTGCCGCGCGCGGAGCCGCCGCGCGAGAAATAACATTTTTGCACGGCGGCTGTCACTCGCCCGCGCGCCCGCACCAGCCGAAAGGATAGGCCGGCTATCTTTTCGGATAGACTTCGAGGCCCACCCGGACGCCGCCCACGAACGAACGACCCCGGCCCGGCTTTCGCCGCCGAAAGGCGTTTGACCCGCATGATTACTGCGTTTCCGAGCCGCCCGCCGCCGCGCTGGTGCGTGCGCGCGCCGTCGCGGCACGCCGCTTGTCATTGGGTAGAGCGCCCCTGTTAGGGCAGTCCAAAAGAAGCGATGGTTGAAAAGTCGGCGGCGGGCACAGGCAGACGGGCGGTCGGCAGCGGCAGCCGCTCTCGATAGAAGCGCCGGGTGAGCGAGGGACGTTCGTCACCCCCAGAACGATCGGAGGAAAAGATCATGAGAAAGCAAGTCAGCACGAGCCTTCTGGCTTTGGGTCTCCTCGTTTCGATGTTGGCCGCCGCTGCCCCGGCTTCGGCGAAGTCCGCCAGCGACCTGCGCGCGCAGGTGCCCTTCGACTTCTACGTCGGCGACCGCCTCATCAGCGCCGGCGACTGCCGCGTCACCTCGGTCAACTCCGACGAGTCGGGCCTGCGCATTGACGGCAAGGGCGGCAGGCAGAGCGCCATCACGAACACGAACCTGAAGAGCGGCAGCGCCAACGCGAAGGCCAACCCCCGCCTCGTCTTCCACAAGTACGGCGACCAGTACTTCCTCGCCGCCGTCTGGGGCGCGGAGCAGGACGGGCGCACGCTCCCCGAATCGAAGCGCGAGCGCATGCTGAGGAAAGAGAGGCGCGTAGCGCAGCAGTCCGGCGCTGGAATGGAGATCGTGACCATCGAGGCGCGCTGAAGCGAGTCGAAACAGTTCCCGCCACAAAGTCACACCTTGAAGCTCAATCACCCGCCTAACCCCTGAGCTTCAGCACGGGGCAGCGACCCTAACCCTTCCAGGGCCGCTGCCCCGCCCGCTTTTCTAAGTGCAGAATGCAGAGTGCAGAGTGATGAATTAAGCCATCGGCTTTCATTCATCACTCTGCACTCTGCATTCTGCACTTCTTTTTAGCCTGCGCCGACGGCCTCGCGCGATTCCGACGGGCGGTAGGGCGGCAAGGTTCTGCGCGCGGACTTCTCGCCTTTGAGGCCGAGCGCCCAGTCGGCCTGCATGAGCGTGTGGATGTCGCGCGTGCCCTCGTAGATGACCGCGGCCTTGCAGTTGCGAAGGTAGCGCTCGACGGGGTAGTCGTTCGAGTAGCCGTTCGCGCCGTGCACCTCAATCGCCATCGAGGCTGCCTTCTCGCTCCTGACGGTCGCCTGCCACTTCGCTAAGGAAGTCGCGCGCCCGTTCGGTCGCCCCTCGTTCTTCAGCCAGCCGGCGCGCAGCCACAACAGGCGACTCATCTGGTAGTCGGCCTCCATCTCCGCGATCTTCTGCTTGACGAGCTGGTGGTTGGCGATCTTCGTCCCGAACGTCTCGCGCTCCAGGGCGTAAGCGACCGAGGCGTCGCGCGAGGCGCGGATGACGCCGGTCGCGCCCGCGGCGACCGTGTAGCGCCCCTGCTCCAGAGCGAACATCGCGATCTTGAAGCCCTCGCCCTCCTCGCCGACCAGATTCTCGGCCGGCACGCGCACGTCCTGCAAAGAGAAGTAGCCTGTGTTGCCCGCGCGGATGCCCATCTTGCCGTGAATCGTGCCCGATGAGAAACCCTTCATCCCGCGCTCGACGATGAAGCAGGACATGCCTGAGTGATCGCGCCTGCGACGCTTCTCCTCGTCCGTCCAGCAGAAGAAGAGGAAGTTGTCGGCCACGTCGGCCAGTGAAATCCACATCTTCTCGCCGTTCAAGACCCACTCGTCGCCCTCGCGTCGGGCGACGGAGCGCGCGCCGACAACGTCGGAGCCTGCGCCCGGCTCGGTCAGCCCGTAGGTCGCAAACTTCTCTCCCCGCGCCTGCGGCGCGAGGTACTTGCGCTTCTGCTCGTCCGTCCCCCAGGTGTAGAGCGTCAGCGAGTTCAGTCCCGTGTGCACAGACATGACGACGCGCAGGAATGTGTCGACGGCTTCGAGTTCCTCGCAGACGAGTCCAAGCGAGATGTAGTCGAAGCCTGCGCCGCCCAGCTCTTCCGGGATGCAGACGCCGAGCAGGTTCAGCTCGGCCATCTTTTCGAGCACGCCGCGGTCGAACTGCTGCTTCTCGTCCCACTCCTTGATGTGCGGCGCGACCTCTCGAAGCGCGAACTCGCGCACGGTCTGGACGAGCGCCTTGTGGTCTTCAGTCAACTCGAAATCTATCATTGCGTCTGTTCCTCGGAATTGATTTTTGAACGTGCGCGCCCCCAGCGAGGGCTTGCGGGAGCGCCGGGTTTTACTTTTAGCGGAGCTTTAAAAAGTAAGCGACATCTTACACCAGCGCCCGCGGGAAAGTCACAGACCGCCCCGAACTTAAACGCCCTCGCCGCCGTCCGGCTTCTCTTCTTTCGCGGAGTCCGCGCGCCGCGCGTCGAGCAGAGCGCGCGCGGCCTCCTTCGCTTCTTCGAGCGTGCGGACTCGACCGTCGAGCTGCAACTCGTAGACGGCGTTGAGGAGTTCGCCGACGAGCGGCGAAGGCTGGAGCCCCATCTCAAGGAGGTGACGGCCCATGAGTATGAAGGCGGGCGGCTTCTTTTCGACCGACAGCTCGCGCGCGCGCGCGATGAACCACTCCTGCGCGTCGGCGTTGAACCAGCGCTCGCGCGGAACCCACGGCGCGTTGCGCCCCAGTGTGTCTGCCTTCGCCACGCGGTAGAGCAGTTCCAGCTCGCAGCGGCGGGCGAGGCGGCGGAATGCGCTGTCGCCAATCTCTGCGCGCCGCCGGTAGAACTCGCCGGGCTTGAGGTGGTCGCGCACGAGCGCCACGACTTGGGAGCGCACGTCGTAGCCTTCGAGCGTGAAGAGCTTCAGGCGTTCGAGGAACGAGAGCGTGGGCGCGACGCCCGCCTCCTCGTGGCCGCGCGAGCGTATGCGCCCCTCGACGAACTCGGTCGTCGAAGGCTTTCCGAAGTCGTGGCACAAAGCCGCGAGCAGCAAAGTCACTTGCCGCGGGTAGTCGAGGTCTTCAATCAACTCGCGCGCGCGGTCGCAGGTGAGCCAGGTATGAATGTCAACGTCGCCCTCCGGGTGCCAGTCTTTTTCTTGCGGCACGCCTTTGAGCGCCTTCAACTCCGGGAAGAGCTGCGGGGTCGCGTTCAGGTCGTCGAGCCAGCGGAGGCCGATTGAGGGCTGCGGCGCGGTGAGAAGAATTTTTTCCAGCTCGCCCCAGACACGCTCGGCGGGAAGGTCTGTGAGGTCAATCGAGCGGCAGAGTTCGACCGTCGCGGGTTCGATGTCGAAACTGAAGCGGGCGGCGAACTGCGCCGCGCGCAGCACGCGCAGAGAGTCTTCGATGAAGGTTTCGGGCGAGACGGCGCGCAGGAGCTTTCGCTCGATGTCGGCGCGTCCGCCGAACGGGTCTATCAGCTCGCCCGTGAGCGGGTCTTCGAGGACGGCGTTGACTGTGAAGTCGCGGCGGCGCGCGGCCTCCTCGAAGGACATCGAGGGGTCGCCCTCAATGTAGAAGGCCCGGTGGCCGCGGCCAGTCTTGCGCTCGCGCCGCGGCAAGCTCACGTCCAAATCCTTGCCGAGCTTGTAGACGGTGAACGCCTCGCCGACGACGTTAACGCGCCCCAGGCGGTCGAGCAGCGCACGCAAGACCGAAGGCTCTATCCGGTAGACCTCCACGTCCCAGTCCTTCGCTCCGCGCCCCATCAGACGGTCGCGCACGCAGCCGCCGACCATCAACGCGCGCCCGCCCGCGTCGCTCACGGCGCGCGCCAGCCTCAGAATTTTTTCGGGGACGGGAGAAGGCATCTGCGAGAAAGACCGGGAAGGTTAGACGCCTCGGCGAGCCTAAACGGCGTCGCCGTCGCCGGAGTCTTCTCCGGGGTCGGCCTCGTCGAGGTCGTCTTCGTCGGCATAGTCGTTATCGTCGTCGTCGTAAGCTTCGGCGTCGTCAAAGAGAATCTGTACGCCGCGCGTCGAGGGCAGGCAACTGATGACCTGCACGCGCTCGACGCGCGTCCGTTCCGGCGAGGAGTGCCAGAGCTTGACCCAGAAGCTGCGCGTGTCGCCGTGGACGACGAAGGTCGAGCCGTCCATCATCACCGGCACGGGTTCGGCGAGCGTGCCGTCGCGCAGCTCTTCCAGAAGCTCAGGCACGTACTGCCGGAACTGCTCGAACTGCAACACGACCGCAGAGTCTTCGACCTCCGCGGGCGGAAGCTCCACGGGGTCGTCCGATTCGAGCAGCAAACGCGACTCGGTCTGTTGGTTTCTCTTTTTGACTACGGGCATAAGAAAATGTCGCCCAGGTCACGCTCCGGACACGACCGTCACCTGCGCCGCGACCGCCTGCCAAACCTCTTCTCGCTTGACGTACACCCTCGTGTACCTCTGCCGGAAGCTGAACTCCCCGCTCGACGTGCGGCCCCGGGCCGACAGCCGCCCTGTCACGACCGCCGAGTCGCCGAATAAGCGCAGGCGGAACTCGTCGAACTCGTGCCAGTCGAATGGCTGTGTGCTCGATCCGACTCTCTCAAGCAACTGCCGCTTGGAGATGACCAGCCCGGCCCCGTCAATGGCCGTCCAATCATCGGCGAGAATGCGTTCGAGCGCCTCGACATCACCGTTAGAGTAAGCCTCGTTCCACTCTCGATCCAGTTGACGCAACCTCTGTTCGTCCTGGCTCATGTAGTCCGCCTCGGAGGGCACGTCGCCGCCTAACACTTTAGGCCGAGCCTGCTCTTCAGGTGCTCGGACAACTCCGAAACCTTCACGCGCTTCTGCTCCCAGGTGTCGCGGTCGCGCACGGTGACGGCCTCGTCTTCGAGCGTCTGGTGGTCAACGGTGACGCAGGCCGGCGTGCCGATCTCGTCCTGCCGCGCGTAGAGCTTGCCGATGCCGCCCGTGTCGTCGTAGACGGCGCGCATCGAGGGCTGCAACTCCTTCTTGATTCTCCTCGCCAGCGAGACCAGCTCCGGCTTGTTCTTCGCGAGCGGCAGCACCGCGACCTTTATCGGCGCGAGTTCGGGATGCAATTTAAGAATGACGCGCCTCTCGCCCTTGTCGGTCGTCTTCTCGGTGTAGGCGTCCATCAGGACGGCGAGCACGGTGCGGTTGACGCCGGCCGCGGGCTCGATGACGTAAGGGTAGTAGCGCTCCTTCGTCGCCTCGTCGAAGTAGGAGAGGTCTTCGGTCGAATCCTTGTTGACGCGCTCGCCGTCGCGCTCGGGCTTCTTCGAGTGCGCCATGAGGTCGAAGTCCGTTCGGTTGGCGATGCCCATCAGCTCGTCCCACTGCCGCTCCTCGTCGTCGCGCTCGGGGAAGAAGCGGTAGTG
>JALZHC010000371.1 GCA_030914105.1 Acidobacteriota bacterium | reverse complement strand
CATACGCGAGCATTCCATCTTCCGCCAGCTTGCGCGCGCAGGCGTTGGTCCAAACACTTTCGCTAACGCATACACAAGCCGCTTCTTCACGGAGAGGCCGCGCTGGGTTTCTGCGACAACCGTTGCGGTCGAAGCCGGAGCCCTACGCTTTCGCACGCTTGAAGATTTGCGCGCAGGCCGCGCAGTCTTTCAGGATTTTACGAACGGCACGCTCATCACGAGAGGCGAGGAGATTTCGCGTTGCACACCCGAAGAGGCAGGCCGCAGGCTCGCGCGAATCACTGCGCAGCATAGCTTCACGCTCTACGAATATTTCATCACGGACAAAATCGGACACGCGCAGGACATGGACTCCGCGCGGATGGTCCTTGCAAACCTCGCGCGCTTCGTGCGCACGCTCTTGGCACAACTGGACCTGAGCCGCGAGACAGTCATACTAACCAGCGACCACGGCAATATAGAAGACCTCTCGACACGCAATCACACGCTCAACCTCGTGCCGACGCTCGCCTGGGGGCCGGGCCGCGCGCGTGTCGCGCGCCGCGTCCGCACGCTCGCAGACATCACGCCCGCCATCGTCGAGCTACTCACCGACGCCGAAGCGTCCGTTTGAGCCGACCGAGACGAGCCAGCGACATGAGCCGACACCAGGAGCCAGAGACGTTCGACAAAGGCGCAGCTGCTCACAGCCGGCACGCGCCCGACGGCACGTGCCACTCCAGCCCGTTCGTCCCGCGCTACTCTTATTACGCGCTGGGCGTGCTCGCGCTGGTCAACTTCCTCAACTACATTGACCGCCAGGTCTTGCCCGCGGTCGCGCCCATCATCCTCAAAGACCCCGCGCTCAAGCTGACCGACGCGGAGCTCGGCTACATGGAGGGGGCACTCCTGCTCTCTTTCACCGTCCTCGCGCCGCTCTTCGGCAGGCTCGGCGACCGCTACCCGCGCGCGAAGCTGATGGCGACGGCTGCCGTCATCTGGAGTTTCGCGACCGCGCTGACGGGCCTGGCCGACCACTTCCACTTCGTGCCCGCGCTCAACCTGCGGCTGCCGTTCATCAACTTCACGCTCGCGATTTCGGGAGTGGCGCTCGCGCTCTGCGCCGTGCGCGCGTGCGTCGGCGTCGGCGAGTCTGCCTACTCGACCATCACGCCGAGCCTCATCGCCGACTATTTCCCGCCGCACCGGCGCGCAACCGCGCTCGGCGTCTTCCAGGCCGCAATCCCGATGGGCTTCGCGCTCGGCTTCGTCATCGGCGGCGTGCTGGCGCACTTCTTCGGCTGGCGCGTCGCCTTCATGCTCGTCGGCGTGCCCGGACTGATGACCGCCGTGCTCGTCTGGCGTCTGCGCGAGCCTCTGCGCGGCGCGACCGATGTGCCGACACACGGCGGCGCGCTCGAAGAGGCCGCCGCCTCGGCCGGCGAAGCAGCACACGCATTTGAGTCGGATGACGTGAGGCACGCGCACGACTCGGACGACGGGGGCCGTTCAACTCTGCGGACGGTCTGGCGCATCCTGACGACGCGCGACTGGCTCGTCGCGACCGCGGGCTACACGGCTCTGACGGCGGCGCTCGGCTCGCTTGCGACCTGGGCCACGGTCGTCATGGCGCGCGACAAAGGGATGGACGAGACGAGCGCCGCCATCACGCTCGGACTCATCACGCTTCTGGGCGGCGCGGCGGGGACGTTCGGCGGAGGCTGGATCGCCGACCGCGTCGCCGCGCGCCGTCACAACGCATACTTCATCGTCTGCGCCGTCAGCACTCTGGTCGCCGTCGTCCCGACCGCCGCGGTCTTAATCGCCGACGACCCGCTCGTCTACCTGCCCTGCATCTTCGTCTCCGTGGCGCTGCTCTTCGTCAGCAACGCGCCCGTCAACGCAATCCTTCTGGGGAGCGTCGGCACGCGCTCGCGTGCGATGGCCGTCGCGCTCAACATCGTCTTCATACACGTCTGCGGCGACGCCATCTCGCGCCCGCTCGTCGGCGTCCTCTCCGAAGCGCTCAAGCAGGGCCGCCTCGCCGCGCTCTCCTCCTTCGCCGAAGCCATAGGCATCGAGGCGAGCCGCCAACACCTCTCCACCGCCCTCCTCTTCGCCCCGACCGCAGTCGTCATCTCGACCACGTTCTTCTTCCTCGGCGCGCGACTTCAAAAGCAAGGATGAAGGCCGCAAGGTGAAGGATGAAGTAAGCGATAGTAGCCAGTAGTCAGTAGTCAGTAGCCAGCATGAAGGCAAGTGCTTTTCTGCTGACTACTGACTACTGACTACTGGCTACTGCTTTCCCTTCATCCTTCATCATTCCGCGTTCATCATTTTTATGAGGCTGACTTGCGTGCTTTGTGCGGCGCGGCGGCGGCGCGTTCGAGGCAGGAGTGTGAGCAGTAGGTGACGCCTGTGGCGCGCAGCGTGACGGCGCGCGAGGCCGGCATCCATGTGCCGCAGGCGGCGCAGCGCGTGAGCTTCTCGCCGGTCGCGCGCTGTTGTTGAGTCTGTGACGGCGCGTCCCGGCGCGCGCCTGCGCTCATGCGGTTGACCTCGCGGACGACGCCGAGGAAGCGGCGCACGCCGCGTATGAAGGGACGCATGCGCCAGTAGATCGTGAAGGCCACGACGGCCAGCAGGAAGAGGACGAAGAGATATTTCACTTCCCCCCCTTCGCGGCGTTGCGCTTCTGTTCGAGCTGCGCGCGCAGGGAAGCGAGCTCCTGGTTGTGCGGGTTGGCCTGCTCAAGCTCGCCGATGCGCTTCTCGGCCTCTTCGAGGTTGCCGGTCTCGATGAGCGCGGCGGCGACGGCCTGGAGCGGAATCTCGTTGTGCGGGTCGGCCTGGAGCGCGCGCCGGTACTCGCGTATGGCGCGTTGCGCGTCGGGCGGCTTGTCGTAGAAGTAGGTCATGCCGAGCTTGGTGCGCGCCTCAACGTCTTCGGGCTTCGCGGCGAGCGCCTCCTCGTAGAGCTTGCGCGCGTCGCCAAGGGCCTTCGGGTCGCCACCCTGGCGCGCGATGAGGAAGTTGGCATCGCCGGCCATGAGCGTCGTCTCGTAGTTCTTCGGGTCGAGGTCGTGCGCGCGCTTGAGTATGCGCGCAACGTCGGGAAGAATCGAGGCGTTGCCGGCCTGCCAGGCGTAGACGTAGAGAGCCTGCCCGACCTTGCGTTGCAGCTCCGCGTCCGAAGGACTCGCGTCGGCCTTCGCCACGGCGTTCTTCAACTGCTCCGGCGTGAGAGTCGGCATGGAGTTGTCGCCGCCCGAAGAGTTCTGCGCGTTGCCCTGCGAGCCGCCGCCCGCCGTCTTCGCGCCGGATCCGCCGCCCGGCTGCTGCGCGAGCTGCGCGCGCAGCTTGTCCTGCTCCTGCCGGTTGATGCCGTTCGCGAGCGCGAAGCCGACGATGAAGCCGAGCACTGTTCCGGCCAGGAAGATGAGGACGATCTTGGTGCTGACGGATGATTGTTCGGTCATGGTCGAGAGACCTTTGTTCGCCGGAGAGTGTAGCAGAAATCGTGATTCGATTATACAGGCCCGCACCTCCCGCCGCCGCGGTAGGCGGGGGCGCAGTCGTCGAGCAGCTGGGCGAAGCCGCGTCCGGCGTTGACTTTATTCGCCATCGGGGATACAGTGCGCCGCGCTTCCACCTCGCAAGCTTGCCGACAGCAGTGAAACGGTGCGCCACCCGCACAATCAACGGGCATAGGCCACTAACTCTCTAACCCTTCTTCACGAAAGGAACATTCACATGGATTCGCCCTGCCACAAAGATCACGTCGGAAAATCGTCACGGAAGTTGAAAGCGACGCTCTGCATTTCCGCGAGCTTGGCTGCCGCGTCGCTGTTGCTAACCTCAACCAGCGTTTCTCGCGCACGCGCACGCGGCGGTGCGGCGAGACAGACCGTCACGGCGCGCCCGTCAAAGCCGGAAGACGACAGGGCGGCTGCGAGGATAATTCCCGTCAAAGTCCTCTTCAAATGGCACGGCTACATCGGGCCGGGCGGCGGGGGCGGCGGCTGTGACGCCCCCCTCGGCATCTGCTTTACCCGCGCCTTTGCCCTCGCCAGGAGCGCGCTCACCCGCGAGGAGATTGCCGCCGGCTACGGCATCGCGCTGCTTCAGGTAAAGAGGAACAGACTCTACCTGGCTTTTAACCGGGAGGCAGCGCTTCGGGACGGAACCATCCGGGTCAGCCAAGACGAGACTCTCGCACCCGAAGTGTCGATGAGCCTCGGCTACGAGCGCATCACTTTGAAGGCCGGCGTCTACAAGGTCAACGCAGCCGTGAGACCGTTCGGCGAAATGTGGGTGAACATCGTGAAGGGCAGCGAGACGCCAAATCCGCCCAGCAACAGCGTAACCTGTTACTTGTATCAACACACCACTGGATACGGCTCCGGCTGCGGCGTCGCGTGCGATGACGGGACTAACTACCCGATGTCGTGCTCCGCCGACATCTTTAGGCGGGACTAACCGCGGCGTCGTACCCCCTGCTTCGTAATCGAGCCTGAAGACAAATGCCCCGTGGGCCGGGCCTCCTCCGCGACGCTCGGCCCACGGGCATCTGTGTCCGGCGCGTCTGCGCCCTGCGGCGTCGTGCGATCTTTTCGGAGCCTGGCGGCTCACTCCTCTTCGGGCTTCGGCGGGCCGCTGTAGGGAAGGTCGTCGCGGCGGCGGCGCGGCAGAGGGTCTGAGTCGCGGCGGCGCGGGCGCTGGCCGGGCGCGCGGCGCTCGACGAAGTTGGGCGGCAGGCGCGGGCCTTTGACCGCCTCTTCGAGGATGCGCGTGATCTCCTGCGAGAGCGTGCGGTGCTCGCTCGTGGCGCGCTGCTGGAGCGCGCGCTTCAGGTCGGAGGGGACGTAGGCCCCGATGAAGACGCCTTTGCGGTTTGCCATTCTCAGGTTCTCCTGG
>JALZHC010000946.1 GCA_030914105.1 Acidobacteriota bacterium | reverse complement strand
GCCCTCGATCTCGATGACGCGCAATTCGCCATCGCGCGCGCTATCTTTCCGGAGAGGCATCCGCGCGGCCTCCTCCGGCGTGACGTTGTGGACGCGCACCGCGCGGTCGGCCCAGACAATCTCGTTGGCGCGTCTGACGGCCCGCTCTATCTTCTCGTCCGAAGGCGAGGCGAGGTCTACGTCGATCTCGGAGGCGTCGGCCATCATGCGAAAGCTGCGCGTCTGCGCGCCGAAGAGTTCGACGAGGGCCTGCGAGAGGATGTGCTGGCCCGTGTGCTGTTGGATGTGGTCGAGCCGGCGCGGCCAGTCCACGCGCCCGCGCACCGCGTCGCCCGGCGCGGGCGCCTCGCCCTCGATGAAGTGCAGCACGCCTTCCTCTTCTGCGTCGACGCACTCGACGACGCGCGCCGCGCCGAGCGCGCCGGTGTCTGTGGGTTGGCCGCCGCCGGTCGGGTAGAAGGCCGTTCGATCGAGCATGACGACCGAGCGTCCGCCGTCGGCGGGCGCGACCGATGTAACGCGCGCGTCGAACTCGGTCAGGTGCGAGTCCTCGTAGTAGAGCCGTTCGGTTCTCATAGCCGCGACAGTCTACCACCGAGGCGGGCAATTTTTTTACAAGCCGCCGAGCCACCTTTTTTGCATTCGAGTTTAAGTATTTCCGCGAGGCTGTGTTAGACTGCGCGCCAAACGGGGCCAGAAGGGACGGCCCCGCCCCGAAACGTGCGTTACCCCATTTCAATACCCGCGCGCCGCCGCCGCTAGCGGAGCGTTTCGACAGCAAGAACTGAGCTAGCCCTTAAAGTCCACACTGCCCCGCGCCTCAAAGTAGGTGCGGCCTTGAAGGGCCATGACAGAATCATCCTCCCAGAACAGAAGGAGCGACGAGGAGGTCTGCTACTGGTGCGGCACGACCTTCCAGCCGGAGGTCTGGCGCAGGAGGCCTGTGTGCCCGCGCTGCTACCGATTGCTGGTCGGGGCCGGGGTCAGGGACGAAGAGATTTTCGGCGAGGGGGAGTCCGTCGAAGAGGGCGGGGAGAGAGACGCCGCCGGCGACTGACGCCTCCGATGAATGATGCTTCGCGTCGCCCGGCGAACTAATGCTTCGCGCCGCCCGGCGTGCCGGAACCTCTTTTGACAGCGCACGCGGCGCGCGCCGATAATCGCGCCGCAGCCGGCAAACGTCTCCCCGAACTCTTCGGCCACGGAGTCCGCACGCATGAACTCTTTCGCACGACGCCTCGTGTGGGGCGTCTTTGTCTTCGCGCTGCTCGCGCTCGCGCCGCGCGCGGCCACGGCGCAAGACCTCTCAGCGCCCGCCTACAAAATCTCCTATACCATCTCGATGCCGCAACCCGCGTCGCACCTCTTCGAGGTGAAGGTTAAGGTCGAAGTGCCGGGTGAGAGGGGCGCGACCGAGTACGTTGACTTCCAGATGCCGCGCTGGTCGCCGGGCCGCTACGCCGTCTTCGACTTCGCGAAGAACGTGCAGGAGTTTGGCGTCCGCGAACTCGCGCCGCCGACCGCGCGGTGTCCCGCCCTCAGCAGCAGGGGACAACTGACGCGGCTCGACACACAGACCTGGCGCGTCTACCTGTGCGCCTCGCCGGACGTGGTTATCAGCTACAGGGTCTTTGCCGACGACCTCTCCGGCACCTTCTCGCAATTAGACGCCCGGCACGCGAACTTCAACGGCGGCTCGGTCTTCGTCTACGTCGTCGGCCACAAGCAAGACCCCGCGAGCCTCAGGGTCGAAGCGCCGCAGGGCTGGAAGATCATCAACGGCCACACGACGCGCCCTGACCAGAGCGACTTCGAGTTCCCGAACTACGACGAGCTGATTGACACGCCGACCGAGGTCGCGCCCGACTTCACCGTCCAGAGCTTCGAGGTCGGCGGCAAGACTTACCGCGTCGTCGTCCACTCGCTCGGCCCCGAAGGCGGCCACCGCGACGAGCTGTTTAAAGCCGTCGAGCGAATCGTGCGCGCCGAAGTGGCCGAGATCGAGCCGCCGGAGTTCGGGCAGTACACCTTCCTCTTCCACTTCGACCCGTCGGCGCGGCGCGGCGACGGCATGGAGCATCTGAAC
>JALZHC010000370.1 GCA_030914105.1 Acidobacteriota bacterium | reverse complement strand
CACGAGGCGATGCACCGCGCCCATGAAGCGCAGGGCCGGCGCGGAGCCGTGCGGGTCTGCCTCGTGGCCGCGCAGAACGTCCCAGCACGGCCCTCCGGCCTCGACATCGGCGGCGGCTTTCTCCAACAGGAGGGCGTAAAGCTCCGAGCCGAGCCGCGCGCACCAGGACGCCTGCCGACGCAGACGCGCGGCGATGACCTCACGCGGCGTCGTTGTCCGTGGAGTCGTCATAACTTCATTGTCCGGGGCATCGTCAACGCTTCCGAGAAATCGCGTTCAGAGGTATCGCTCCCTGATGACCTGCATGTGATGTAGCTCGTGCCCCGCCATGAGGTAGGCGAGCGCGCGCACGCTCACCTCGGCGTCGCTCGCCACGCCGCGACGACCCCATGCCTCCTCGCTCAGGTGACGGAAGAAGGAGACGTTCGCGCGCCGCACGTGCTCGAACTCCGTCGCCAGCTCGCTCAGGCTGTAAGAGCCGAACGGCGTGCTGCCCATCAGCTCTTCCTGGTCGAAGCCGGGCATCGCCACCTTCCCGACCCGCGCGAACGCCAGCGCGCGTGACGCGAAGATGCGCTCGTAGTCGAGGACGTGCCCGACCACTTCCTTGAGACTCCACTTGCCCGGCTCGTAGCGCGACTCCGCCTGCCGCTCGTCCACGCCGCCGAGCAGCGCGAGCGTGTCGGAGAGCTGCCCTTCGAGCCGTGCGACGATGTCGTCTCCGGCGACGAGCGAGATGTATTTCTCATGATACGGCAGGTACTCGCCCGCCTCCGGCCTTCCGCTAAGCGTCGTTGACATCGAAACGTGATCCTCCGTCATAAAGATCGGTCTAACGCAGATGACAAGTTCGGTCTAACGCAGACGGCGCGCAGCTTCGCCTGAAAGTCTTCGAGGTAAGCGTTCAAAGTGTCCGAGAGGTAAGCGGTCAAAGTGTGCGATGCCAAGCTGTGCGCCGCCCGCATAACTTTTCTCGGACGTCTACCGCGACCAATGATAGGCGCGCGCTGCGCCCTGACAAGTGCCACTTTCCGCACGGCACACGGAACCATTCTCGCGGGAGGAAGTTGTGACGGCGAGGGCAGACGACTCTTAAAAGTGAGGCTGACGGTCAGCCCTTTGAGACGTGTCAGACGACGCGCCGCCGACCGTAGACGCGTCGTCCGCTCGCGCAGGCGCGTATGGCTTCGGCGAGGCGGGCCGCGCCCCTGCGAAGCTTCGCCTCGTTGTAAGCGGCGTATCCGAGTTCCACGCCGCTGCGTCCGGGCCTCCCGGCGTAGAAGGCCGACATGGGCCGCGTCTCGACGCCGCGCGCGGCGGCCTCGCGCGTGACCTCCAGGTCGTCCAACCCTTCGCGCAGCCAGGCCACCAGATGGATTCCGGCGGGCGAAGGCTCCACTTCGATGAGGTCGCCCGCCTCGCGCCTGAGTGCCTCGACGAGAATCGTCTGGCGCTCGCGGTAGAGCGTCCGCATCCGTCGTATGTGGCGACCGAAGTGGCCCTCTTCGATGAAGTCCGTGAGCACGGCCTGCTCGACCGAAGGCGAGTGGCGGCCTGCCATCGCGCGCGCGGCGACGAAGGCGTCAACCAGATTCGGCGGCACGACCAGATAACCCAGACGCAGCGACGGGAACAGAACCTTGCTGAACGTGCCGACGTAGACGACGCGCCCGTCCGTGTCCAGACCTTGCAGCGACGCGAGCGGTCGGCCCTCGTACCTGTACTCGCTGTCGAAGTCGTCCTCCACGACCCACGCGCCGGCCCGGCTCGCCCAGTCGAGCAAGGCCAGACGGCGCGGCAGGCTCATCGTCATGCCGAGCGGGAACTGGTGCGAGGGCGTGACGTAGACGAGCCGCGCGCCCGCGTCGAGCCGCGCGCCCGCCGTCAGGTCGAGGCCGTCTTCGTCGACGGGGACGTGGACGAGCCGCGCGCCGGCGGCGATGAAGGCCGCGCGCGCGCCGGGGTAGCCCGGCTCCTCCACCCACGCCGCGTCGCCTGGGTCTAAGAGCACACGCGCCGTCAGGTCAAACGCCATCTGCGCGCCGTCAACGATGACGACCTGCTCCGGCGTGCAGCGCACCGCACGAGACAGGCCGAGGTAAGAGGCGACGGCCCTTCGCAGCGGCGCGTAGCCCTGCGACTCGCCGTAGCCGAGCAGAGAATCGGCGGGCCTGCGCCAGTGCTTTGCGGCGAGCTTCGACCAGGCGTCGAAGGGGAAGGAGTCGAGGGCCGGCACGCCCGTCTGGAACGGGCGCACAGGCTCCGGCGCGCGCGGGACGCTCGGCGCGAAGTCCGCGAAGACCTTCCCGCGCGACGAGAGTCCGAGCCCCTTTCCTCCCGCGCGCGTGAAGCTGCGCGTCACGGGCTTGACGTGGAGGAGGTCTTCGGGCAGGGCGCGCGAGACGTATGTGCCGGAGCCGACCTGACCTTCGAGGTAGCCTTCGGCGAGGAGCTGCTCGTAGGCGTTGACGACCGTGTTGCGCGAGACGCTCAGCTCGGCGGCCATCTCGCGCGTGGACTGGAGGCGTGTGCCCGGAGCGAGCTGGCCCGCGAGAATCGCGCGGCGCAGCGAGTCGTAGAGCTGCCTGTAAAGAGGCGTTCCTGATTTGGCGTCGAGCGCTATCAGACCGTTCGGCAGTGCGGACGAATACTTTGCCATCGCGAGAATCCTGCGTTAGAGACGGTTCAAAATCGGCCCCTTCGTCTTACGATAAACCGGCGTCTCTGTGAAGTCCAATTGTGCGGCTCGTGTTCGGGCCGCGACCGATATTTGTTCGACGCCGGAAGTGGTACAGGCGGAATACCGAAAATGGCACTTCCCTGCGGCCCCGTTTCCACTACAATTGATCGCGTCACGCATTCGGTCTGATTTTGTTTGACTACTTTTCATCACGCAAGGAGGATTTTATGGAAACGCGCTTCGATTACCTGAAAGTTGCTCCCGGCGTTTACAAGCCGATGATGGGACTCGAAGAGTACCTTCACGGCTGCGGCCTTGAGGAGTCGCTCCTTCACCTCATTAAGCTGCGCGCCTCGCAGATCAACGGCTGCGCATACTGCCTCGACATGCACTGGAAGGATTTGCGCGCCGCGGGCGAGAGTGAGCAGCGGCTCTACTCGCTCGACGCCTGGCGCGAGTGCCCCTACTACACCGAGCGCGAGCGCGCGGCACTCGCCTGGACGGAGGCCGTGACGCTGGTTGCCGACGGCCACGTGCCCGACTCGGTGTATGAAGAGGTGCGCCCGCACTTCACCGACAAAGAGCTGGCCGACCTGACGCTCGCCGTGGCGACCATCAATGCGTTCAACCGCCTGGCGATTGCGTCCCGCACCAAGCCGGGCACATACAAACCGGCCAGAGCGCGAGAGGCGTCGGTCAATTCCTGATTCACGAGTGGAGTAGGTGTGCGATGGACCTGGCGGAAAATTTCATCGCGAGCGCGCGCTCGTACCTGACCTCGGACTATCTGCCGAAGATCGAGCGGTGCCTTGAGAGGCTGACGGACGAGGACGTTTGGTGGCGCGCAGGCGAGGAGTCGAACAGCATCGGCAACCTCCTGCTCCACCTCGACGGTAGCACGCGCATGTGGGTCGTGAGCGGGTTGGGCCGTGCGCCCGACCTGCGCGACCGTCAGCAGGAGTTCGACGCGCGCTCGCCTATTCCCCGTGCCGAATTACTGGCCCGACTCAAAGGGACGATTGGCGAAGTTGACGAGGTGCTGGCCCGCGCCGACGCGGCCGCGCTCTCGGAGCGCCGGCAAATCCGCGACATGAACGTGACGGGGCTGGAGGCGATCTTCCACGCGGTCGAGCACTTCTCGATGCACACGGGCCAGATCATCCTCCTGACGAAGCTGCGCACGGGCGAGGACTTGAAGCTTTAGCCCGCCTTCAACTGAGCTGACGGCGGAAGCGCCACACGCTGACGGCGACGAGCAGCGCGGCGAAGCCGGCGAGCGCGAGGAAATACGGGTAGAGGACTTCGAGGCCGACCCCTTTGAGCATCACGCCGCGCGAGATGATGGCGAAGTGGCGCACGGGGTTCAGGTACGTGAAGGGCTGCAACCAACGCGGCATCGCCTCGACGGGCGTCATCGCGCCGGAGAGGAGCGCGAGCGGCGGATTGACGAAGAAGCCCATCAACTGCGCCTGCTGCTGCGAGCGTGAGAAGGTCGCGAGGAAAGTGCCGACGCCGATGCCCGCCATGATGCAGAGCAGACCCGCGGCGAAGAGCAGCAGAAGGCTTCCGCGCACGGGCACGTCGAAGACGAAGCGGCCCAGGCCCAGCATCAGCCAGATGTCGAAGGAGAGCAGAAGGAAGAGCGGCGCGACCTTCGCAAAGACTATCTCCGTGCCGCCGGCGGGCGTCATCAGCAGTTGCTCGACCGTGCCCGCCTCCTTCTCTTTGACCATCGCGGCGGCGGCGACGAGCGAGCCGTTGAGGATGAGGAGCACGCCGATGATGCCCGTGATGATGAACCAGTCGTCGCGCAGGCCCGGATTGTAGAAGAGCGAGACGCGCGCCGCGACTCCTGCGCGCGCAAACGGCGCGCGGCTCACGCCGACCGCCGTCGGCTGGCCCGGAGCGAAGCGCGCGTTCAACGCCGCGACGACCGCCGCAGCGTACCCGGCGGCAATCTCCGCCTTGTTCGAGTCCACCGCATCAACCAGCAGTTGCACCTCCGCCGTCTCTCGACGCGCGCGGCTCCTGGCGAAGTCGTAAGGGACGACGAGTCCCGCGTCCAAATCGCCCGCGTCGAGCGCGCGTGCGAGCGCGTCGGACGATTCGTAGAGGCCCGCGACGCGGAAGGCGTCGCTTTCGGAGAAGGCGGAGACGACCTCGCGGCTCTCGGCAGTGCGGCTCTCGTCAACGACGCCGAGGCGCAGGTCGTGGAC
>JALZHC010000945.1 GCA_030914105.1 Acidobacteriota bacterium | reverse complement strand
CGTGCCCTTCAAATGTCCCATGTTGATTCCGCGCTCGACCAGAAGGCCCTCGACCTGGAAGAACATCGGGTTGTGCGTCGCGTCGGGCGTGTCGCGTCTAAAGACCCGGCCCGGCGCGATGACGCGAAGGGGCGGGCGACGCCTTTGCATCGCGTGAATCTGCACGGTCGAGGTCTGCGAGCGCAAACTGAGTCCGTCGGTCGTGTAGAAGGTGTCTTGCGGCGAGCGCGCCGGGTGCAGCTCCGGGATGTTGAGCGCGGTGAAGTTGTAGAAGTCGGTCTCGACTTCGGGGCCGTCCTCGACGGCGTAGCCCATCGAGACGAAAACGTCCTCGATGCGCTGGCGCAGCTGCGTGATCGGGTGCAGGTGGCCGCGCCGCGGCCTTCTTCCGGGCAGCGTCACGTCCAAACGCTCGCGCTCCCTTTGCAGCAGCGCGACGTGCGCCTTGAGCGTGACCTGAGCCTTGTCCAGACTCTCGACCACGTAAGTGTTGAGCGCCTGGACTGACTGCCCGAAGGCGGCGCGCTCATCCGCCGGCACGCGCCCGATGAGCTTCATCAACTGCGAGAGCGCGCTCTTCTTCGACGTGTGGCGCGTCCGCACGTCCGCCAGCTCGCGCAGCAAGGCTTCGGCCTCGCCGAGCGCGAGGCCCTCGGCCTCCGCGCCGTCGCGAAAACGTGCGAAGCGTCCGAACTCTCGCTCGAACGCTTCGCGCACGGCTTCGACTTGTGTGTTGTGGTCAACCGCTTCGGAACTCATCCGAGTCCTCTCATAAGTCTCACACGTTAAGCCTCTCGGCGTCAGGCCGCGGCCTGCTGCTTGTTCTCGATGGCTGTGCGCGCCTGGCCGGCCAGCTCGGCGAAGGCTTCGGGCGAGTTGGCGGCGAGGTCTGCGAGCACCTTGCGGTCGAGTTCGATGCCGGCCAGAGAGAGGCCGTGCATCAACTGCGAGTAGTTCAGCCCGTTGACGCGCGCCGCCGCGCCGATGCGGACGATCCAGAGGCTGCGGAAGTCGCGCTTCTTCAGCTTGCGCCCAGTGTATGCGAACTTCAGCCCGCGCTCGACCGACTCCTTGGCCGACCGGTAGAGTTTCGACTTCGTGCCGCGGTAGCCCTTCGCCAGTCCCAGAATCTTCTTGCGCCGCTCCGTGCGCTTGTTACCACGTTTTGCCCTAGGCATGACAGATACCTCCCAATAGTAGCCAGTAGACAGTAGTCAGTAGCCAGTAGATTTATTTCCTTCGTCAGTCTCGAATCTTCTTCGTCGCCAGCGGCCTCTCACGAAGAGGGGTTTCCTACCGGCTACTGACTACTGTCTACTGGCTACTTCCGTTTAACTCCGCCCGTAGGGCAGCATGCGCTCGATGCGCTTCTCGTCGGACTCGGAGACGAGCACGTCGATGTCGAGGGCGCGCTTGCGCTTGGCCGTCTTCTTCGTCAGGATGTGGCGCGCGTGCGAGTGTCCGCGCTTGACCTTGCCCGACGCGGTCGTGCGGAAACGCTTCGCCGCGCCCTTGTGTGTTTTCAGTTTCGGCATGATGACCTCCAAAAAAGTATCCAGTAGACAATAGTCAGTAGCCAGTAGGAGAGCCCTCTCCGGCGAATCGTCAGCGTGAAAGCGTCAGCGCCCGCTAGGCGGAGCCTACTGGCTACTGACTACTTAATACTGACTACTTCCTTCATGATTGAACCATCCCGCCCGTGCCCGGCGCGACGGGCGGCCCCTGCTTGACGCCCGCGCCTTCCGGCTTCGCGCCTTCGTGCTTGGACGTCTTGTGGCGCTTGGGCGAGAAGACCAGGAACATCTGGTTGCCCTCCATGCGCGGGCGCTGCTCGACCTCGGCCACCTCCGCGAGGTCTTGTTCGAGGCGCGCGAGGAGCTGCGCGCCCAGCTCGCGGTGCGTGATTTCGCGTCCGCGGAAGAAGATCGTGGCCTTCACCTTGTCGCCGTCTTCGAGCCACTGGCGCGCGTGCTTCATCTTGAAGTTGTAGTCGTGATCGTCCGTGCCGGGGCGGAACTTCACCTCCTTGACGGTGATCGTGACCTGCTTCTTCTTGGCCTCTTTCTGCTTCTTCGAGTTCTCGTACTG
>JALZHC010000944.1:1369-2092 GCA_030914105.1 Acidobacteriota bacterium | reverse complement strand
ACAACCGCCGCAAGGTGGATCAGTTGAGCGGCGGTCGCGTCGCCTACGTCTACCTGCCGAACACTGCGGGCGCGGGCTTCACGAACTTCAACCGCTACTTCTTCTCGCAGACCGACAAGCAGGCCGTCGTCATCGACGAGCGCTTCAACAGCGGCGGCGACATCGCCGACTACATCATCGACGCGCTGCGCCGCCCGCCGATGAGCCGCGTCACCACGCGCGAGGGCCAGGATTATTCTTACCCGGTCGGCTCGATCTACGGGCCGAAGGTGATGCTCATTAACGAGATGGCCGGCTCCGGCGGCGACGCCCTGCCCTGGTACTTCCGCAAGGCCGGCATCGGGCCGCTCGTCGGGAAGAAGACCTGGGGCGGTCTGGTCGGCATCTACGACTATCCGGAGCTTCTGGACGGCGGGCGAATCACCGCGCCGCGCATCGCCATCTACGGCCTGCAAGGCGAGTGGGAGGTCGAGAACCACGGCATCGCGCCCGACGTTGATGTCGAGTACGACCCGCACCTCGTCCGACAGGGGCATGACCCGCAGCTTGAGAAGGCCGTCGAAGTGGCGTTGGACTTGCTGGCCAAAAACCCGCCGCCGCAGTTCAGGAAGCCCGCCTACCCGAACTACCACGCGGGCAGCGCAGCCGGCGCGTCCGGCAACCGCCGGCGCAATTGAGCCGACCGAAGCCCGACGCACACGGAAAGCAACAATCGAATGAAGG
>JALZHC010000944.1:0-1359 GCA_030914105.1 Acidobacteriota bacterium | reverse complement strand
GACTTCTCCCGCGGCCTTCTTCGTTTCCGTCCCGGCGTCTGAAAAGTCAAGCGGAAGCGGCGTCGGCGCGCGCGTGTCGAGACGGCAGGTCGGACTTGAATTTGAGGTAAAATGTAGCCGCTGAAATTTGATTTGAGACGCGTGGACTCGACCGTCTGAATGACCTTGAACTCCGCGCGCCGGGTGAGGGAAGTGGCGAAAGCATCGACGACCGTTTACGTCTGTCAGAAGTGCGGCCATCAGGAGCGCAAGTGGCTGGGGAAGTGCCCCGACTGCGGCGAGTGGAGTTCGTTCATCGAGGAGCGCGCGCGGCCCGCGGGGGCTGCGAAGGGGATGGCGGCGCGCGCCCCCGTCCATCTGCGCGAGGTGAAGCCCGTCCGCTTCGGCGAGATCGAGTCGCAGGACGACGCGCGCGTCTCTTCGGGCGTGACGGAGTTCGACCGCGTGCTTGGCGGCGGCATCGTGCCGGGCAGCCTCATCCTCATCGGCGGCGACCCCGGCATCGGCAAATCAACGCTCCTGCTTCAGGTCGCGGACAAGCTGAGCGTGCAGGGCGCGCGCGTGCTCTACGTTTCGGGCGAGGAGTCGGAGCGGCAGATCAAGATGCGCGGCGAGCGTCTGGGCGTCGAGGCCGCGAACCTGTACCTGCTGCCGGAGACGAACCTCGAAAACATACTCGACGAGATCGGACGCGAAGAGCCGGGCGCGGTCATCGTGGATTCAATCCAGACCGTCTTCTCCGAGAAGATTGAATCAGCGCCCGGCTCCGTCTCGCAGGTGCGCGAGGTGGCCGGTCAGTTCCTCATGCTCGCGAAGAACCGAACCATCCCCATCTTCCTCATCGGCCACGTGACGAAGGAAGGCTCGATAGCCGGCCCGAAGGCGCTCGAACACATCGTGGACACCGTGCTCTACTTCGAGGGCGAGCGCCATCACAACCACCGCATCGTGCGCGCGACCAAGAACCGCTTCGGCGCGGCCAACGAGCTGGGCGTCTTCGAGATGACGGGCCAGGGGCTGGTGCCCGTGGCGAACCCTTCGGAGATGTTCCTGCACGGCAGGCCGGAGGGTGTGTCCGGCTCGGTGGTCTCGGCCTGCATGGAAGGTACGCGCCCGATGCTCGTCGAGATTCAGGCGCTGGCCTCCGACTCGACGTTCAACTATCCAGCGCGCACGGCCCAGGGCTTCGACACGAACCGCCTCACGCTTCTGCTCGCCGTGCTGGCGAAGCGGGTCGGGGTGGACGGGTTGCTCAAGTCCGACGTGTTCCTGAACGTCGTCGGCGGGTTCGAGGTTGACGAGCCGGCCGCCGACCTCGGCGTCGTCGCGGCCATCGTGTCGAGTTACCGGAACAGGGTG
>JALZHC010000369.1 GCA_030914105.1 Acidobacteriota bacterium | reverse complement strand
ATGCCTCCGCCCTCGACGCCGCGGATGGCCGCCGTCCACTTGTACTGCGCGAACGCGTTGGTGATGCGCACGCCCATGGCGTAGGCGGCGTTGCCCCAGAGATACTTCGAGTGGTCACGCCCGTCCACGTCCTCGCGGAAGTCGAACTCCTCGACGGGCTTGGTGTCCGGCCCGTAAGGCAAGCGAAGGAGGATGTGCGGGAGCGTGAGCGCGACGTAGCGCGAGTCTTCGCTCTCGCGGAAACTACGCCACTTCACCAGCTCCGTGCTCTCGAAGATTTTCGCCAGGTCGCGCGGGTTTCCCAGTTCCGTGAAGCTGTCCATGTCGAAGAGCTTCGGGCTGGCTGCGGCGACGAAGGGCGCGTGCGCGGCGGCAGCGACCGAAGAGATCTTCTCCAGCCAGGCGATGTCCTGCGGGTGGCGGCTGAACTCGTAGTCGCCGATGAGCACGCTGTAGGGGTGGCCGCCGAAGGTTCCGTACTCCTCCTCGTAGAGCTGCTTGAACTGCACGCTCTGGTCGAACTCGACGGCCCTCTCCAGGTCTGTGAGCACCTCGCCCTTGGTCGCGTTCAAGAGTCGGAGCTTGAGTGTCGTCGAGGTCTCGGTGTTCGAGACGAGGTAGTGCAGCCCGCGCCAGGAGGCTTCGAGGCGCTGGAATTCGGGGTCGTGGAGGATTTCGTTGAGCTGGTCTGTGAGCAGCTTGTCGATCTGCGCGATGCGCTGGTTGATCGACGCCACGGTGTCCTCGCCGACGGCGATGGAAGAGTCGAGCACCTGCGAGACGAACTCGCCGATGAGGTCGCGCGCGTAGGGGCGCTGTTGCTCGTCGCGGGCCATGCGGCCCTTCTGGACGATGTCATCGAGCAGACTGACCTCGGCGGCCTCGCCGCCCGCGCCCTGCGCTTCGGGTTGCTTGTCGTCCTTCTTAGCCATTGCCGTTACCTCCTATGCTGGACTTAATCTGCTGCATGCCCTCGGTGTTTTTCACCACGTCCTGCAACAAGGCGTCTAATGCGTCGTTGCCGTCGAGCTTGGCGAGCAGGTCGGCGAGGCGCGTACGCGCGTCGAAGAGCTTGCGCAGAGCCTCGACCTGCTTGAGGACGTTGATCGGGCTGAAGTCGTCGAGGCTCGCGAACTTCAGCTCGACGTTCATCTTGTCGCCGCCCTCCGTGTCGCCGTTCGTGAGACGGTTGTCCACGCGCAGCGCGAGCCGGGGGCCGATGGCCTTCATGATGTCGTTGAAGTTGTCGCGGTCGATCTCGACGTACTTGCGCTCCTTCAAAGGCGGCAGAGGCTCTGCGGGCTTGCCCGACAGGTCAGCCATGATGCCGACGACGAAGGGCAGCTCCTTCATGACGATGGCGTCGCCGATTTCCACGTCGTAAGTGATCTGGACGCGTGGGGGCCGGACGCGGTCGAGTTTGTGTTGTGTGCTTTCTGGCATTACCGACTCCTTTCCTGACTTCGGGGTTTCGGGGTTGTATCTCTCTTTCTTGCTGGCTACCTTGTGCGTTTGTTAATGCCCTGCTTGAAATGCCGGCGGCCTCTACTTCTTGCCGTCGCCGGGGGCGAGGCGCAGCAGGCGATTGATCTCCTGCATCTCGCCGTCGTTGCGGACAATCTGCTGGAGGACTTCGTTGAGGCTCATCGAACCCCACTCGACCGCGCGGCGGACGAGGTAGGGCGTGGGGCTGTGCGGCTCCGTCCGCAGCAGGTAATCGGCGGCCTCGGCGAGGCGCTGGTAAGCCTCGGCGCGGCTGCGGATGGGCGCGCCGGGCGACCAGTGGCCGTCGCTGTCGCCGAAGGCGTACTCCATCTCGCCGGCCTCCGTCTCGTAGTCCATGCCGGGGCGCGACTCCAGAATCTCGGCGGCGACGCGGCGCGTCTCGGAGAGCGCCTCGCGGAACTGGCGCAAGGAAGGCGCGTCGCGCCCGCAGAGTTCTTCGAGGAGGCGTTCGAGCGTCTCGCAGGCTTCCGTAGCGCCGCCGGCCTCTGCGAGCAGGTCGGCGTAGAAGCGCCGGTCTGTGAGCATGACGCTCGAATTGAACTTCGAGGTGGTCGCGTCGCCTCGCGCCTCTGCGGCCTGCGCGGCCTTCGGGTCTTTGCGCGCGAGGTTTTCGAGGTGGCAGGCGCTCTCCCAGTCGGCGTAAGAGTAGGCGGGCAGGTCGCCGGTCTGCGGCGAGCTGACGGGCAACTGCTTCAGCTTGACGGCGAGCTTCTCGTTGACCCAGACGAGCGGCATCACGCGGTTCTCGACGTCGCCGTCTTCCATCTCCGGGTAGAGGTGCTCCCAGAAGTTCTCACACAGACCCGTCAGAAGCCGCAGCCCCGCCTCCGCGCCCGCGAAGCCGTAGAGCTGAAGCCAGGCTTCGAGGAGCCACGCGGCGATCTGCAAGTCCTTCGTGCGCGTCTCCAAAGCTCCGAGCGCGATGGCCTCGACCGCCGGCCAGTCGGCGCGCTTCAGCTCCGACTCGTAGATGCCCTGTTTGAGGCGCGGGTCGTCCTCGCGCCGCGCCTCGCGGATGCGGTCGTAAGTCCCCTCGTAGCGCAGAGGCTCGCCCGCCGGTCGCTCCGGCGAGACCGGCTCGAGCAGACGTTCGAGGTCGAAGACGTGCGGGGCTTCTGTGCTCATCTCTGGTTTTCGGACGGACTGGCGTCGGCGAGCCGACCGCCCTTCGTCAATAAATCTTCGGCGCGCTCGCCGGGAACTCCGGCAGCAGGAGCGGACTCTTGCCGTCGGGCGCGACGAGCGAGAGGCGCATGAAGACGTCGGCCTCTTCGGGGCGAAGCTCTACGGGCTGGCGCTCCGACAGGTTGCCGTCGGTGCGCGTCGGGACTGTGAACTTGAGCGTGTAGACATCCGTGTCCACATGGTACTTGAAGTCGGAGGCCGTGGCCCTGTGGCTCGTCATCAGCCAGAGCAGCGACCAGCGGTTCTTAAACTCGAAGACGACGACGCGGTCGCGGACGCGCAAGCCCTCCGTGTCGGCTTCGGCATAGGGGACGCTCGGCGAGTTGTTGGCCCAGCGCAGCGTCAGCCGGACGGGTTCGCCGACGAGCCAGCGGCCCGAAAGCTCCTGGTCGAGGTAGCGGTACTTCTTCCGGCCCACGTCCATCGTCCAGTCGATGATCTGTCCGCCGCCCCGCTCCATGTCGCGGTTGACGCGGAACTGCGTCTGGAAGTCGAGATACGGCCCGGTCTTCTTGTCGAGGTAGACGGAGAAGAAGGCGCGCACCTTGTCCATCCGGTCGAGGAAGGCCACGGCCTCGTCGCGCTGCGCGCCGAGCTGCGGGTTGCGCGCCAGCGCCTCGCGCGCCTCCGGCTCCTTCTTGTCGAGGAGGCTGAAGAAGGCGAGCAGGTCTTCGGGGTTGGCCTCGGTGAAGGGCAGGCACGAAGGCGAGTCGGCGAACGGGAAGCGGCACGCGAGCGTGTGGTTGAACTTGTCCTCGATCTCGACGTAGTTGTGGAGCGCGCGCAGGTCTTCGTCCGACGCGCGCAGGTCGTCCTTGTAGACCTTCTCGCGCGACAGCTCGACGCAGCGGCGATAGAGAAGGCGGCGCAGGTGGTCGCGCGTCTGGATGAAGAAGTCGCGCGTGGGCGCGACCGGGCCGGCGCGCACAACGGCGTCGCAGTCGGCCACGTCGGTCTTGTCCATCCCCGTCAGGATGAAGTCTTCGAGGACGGAGACGGAGTTGCCGGGCAGCTTGTTGTCGTAGGCGTCAAGCTCACTGGCGATGCCGTCCCAGTCAACACGCGAGTCGGCGCGGAGCTGCTGGGCCGGGATGTTCTGCGTGGAGAGGAACGCGTAGACGGGCGCGGCCAGCTCGCGCGCGAGGAAGGCGATCTGCTTGCGCTCGGCGGCGAGGTAGGCGGCGAGGTCGTCGGGGCCGTTCGCCGCGAAGGCCGGCGCGGAGACGGGCTTCGTCGTGCCGTCCCACCAGGAGAAGTCGGGACGCGCCGTCGAGTAGAAGCGACCGGCGACGAACTCGCGGTTGATCGCGCCGACGAGATAGGTCGCCTGATTGTTGAGCGCGGCGCGAAGACCCACGTCGATGTCGAGGCGCGTGGTCGAGTCGAGCAGTTGCGTGAGCGACTCTTCGGCCTGCTGGAGGCTCTTCACTTCGGCGTTGAGGCTTGAGCGCATGGCCGTCTCGCCGGGCGCGCGGGCGGCGGGTTCGTAGCGCTGCGCGCGGGCGACGAGAGAGATGACGTTCGAGCGGAGCTGCGCGAGCGCGGCCTGCTGCACCGACTCGTCGAGGCTGTGCGAGTTCGAGGGATCGTTCACGCGCCCGCCCGCGAAGCGCTCGTAGTCGCCGCACAGCGTGGCGGCCTGCTGCAAAGAGGCCGTGTCCCAGATGAGCTGGCGGCGCGCGAAGAGCTTGGGCGGCGTCGCGCCGTAAGACGAGCCGGAGGCCATGAAGCTCTGCCGCGCCAGCCCGTCGAGCGCCTTGCGCAGCTCGGCCAGTCCCGAAGAGAGCGCCATGTCGTGGAAGGGCGAGCGCGCGCCGAAGGGGTAGGTGGCGAGCCAGCCGTATTCGGGGCGCGAGAGCAGCGCCTCGGTCTGCTTGATGTCGTCGAGATAGTCGTAGCGGACTCCGCCGGCGCGCGGCTCGAAGGAGCGGTCGTACAAGTCCCCGACCAGATCGGCGACGCGGGCCTTGAACTCTTTCTGCACCCTGGCGGAGTCGGGCGCGAGTGGCTCGCCGTGCGCCTTTTCGAGCGCGTTGCGGTAGAGCTCGTTGTTGGAGTCGAAGCCCTCCTGCGGCCACGTATGGCCGAGGTAGAGCGAGAGCGCCTTCAGCTCTTCGAGCGAGCCGCTGCCCTTCGCGCTCAGGCTCTCGTAGCGCGCGCGGTTGGCCCTCAGCTCGGCGAAGCCCTCGATGAGGTCATGCAGGCTGTTGATG
>JALZHC010000943.1 GCA_030914105.1 Acidobacteriota bacterium | reverse complement strand
GAAGAAGACCGTGAGGAAGATATTGAACATCCCCTTCTGCGCGTACTTCGTGCAGATTTGGACGACCTTCTTCGAGTCCTCCACGCTCGCCTTCTCGACGCCTTCGAGCCTGATGTTGGCCTTGATGAACTCAACGGCGCGGTAAGCGCCCGTCGTGACGGCCTGGATGGACGCGCCCGTGAACCAGTAGATAATCGCGCCGCCCGTGATGAGGCCGAGCAGGAAGAGCGGGTTGAGGAGCGAGAGGTTTTCGTAGAAAGTTCGGAGACCTTCCATCTCGGTGAGGCTCGCGCGTGTCGCGCCGGCGATGGCCTCGCCCCGCAAGACCTGGATGATCGAGAAGATCATCGTCGTCGCGCCGACGACCGCCGTGCCGATGAGCACGGGCTTCGCCGTCGCCTTAAACGTGTTGCCCGCGCCGTCGTTCTCTTCGAGGAGGTGCTTGGCGCGGTCGAAGTTGACCGTGACGTTGTAGTCGCGCTTGACCTCTTCGATGACGCCGGGCACCTGCTCGATGAGCGAAAGCTCGTAGACCGACTGCGCGTTGTCTGTGACGGGGCCGTAGGAGTCCACGGCGATTGTCACGGGGCCCATGCCGAGGAAGCCGAAGGCGACGAGGCCGAAGGCGAAGACGGCGGGCGCGGCCATGAGCGCGGCGAGTCCCTGCGTGCTGAAGACATAGGCGACGCTCATCAGGATGACGATTGCCACGCCGAGCCAGTAGGCGGAGAAGTTTCCGGCGACGAGGCCGGAAAGGATGTTCAAGGAGGCGCCGCCCTCGCGCGAGCTTGTGACGACCTCGCGGACGTGGCTCGACTCGGTCGAGGTGAAGACTTTGACGAGTTCGGGGATGATTGCGCCGGCCAGCGTCCCGCAGGTGATGATCGTCGCCAGCTTCCACCAGAGCGAGGTGTCGCCGCCGGGGCCGAGCGTCGGAATCATCAGGTACGAGACGATGTAGGTGAGCACGACCGAGATGATTGACGTGATCCAGACGAGCGAGGTGAGCGGCGACTCGAAGTTCATCACGTCGGAGCCGGCGTAGCGCGAGCGCGCTATCGCTTCGTTGACGAAGTAGGCCAGCGCAGCGGCGACGAGCATCATCACGCGCATGACGAAAATCCAGACGAGCAGTTGCACCTGCACGCCCGCGCCCGTCACGGCCAGAAGGATGAAGGTGATGAGCGCGACGCCCGTCACGCCGTAGGTCTCGAAGCCGTCGGCCGAGGGGCCGACGCTGTCGCCCGCGTTGTCGCCCGTGCAGTCGGCGATGACGCCGGGGTTGCGCGCGTCGTCCTCCTTGATGCGGAAGACGATCTTCATCAAATCCGAACCGATGTCGGCGATCTTCGTGAAGATGCCGCCCGCGATTCTCAAGGCCGCCGCTCCCAGGGATTCGCCGATGGCGAAGCCGATGAAGCAGGGGCCGGCGTAGTCGCGCGGGATAAACAGAAGGATGCAGAGCATGATGAACAGCTCGACCGAGATGAGCATCATGCCGATGGACATGCCCGCCTTCAGCGGGATGGTATAAATCGGGTAGGGCTTGCCTTCGAGGCTGGCGAAGGCCGTGCGCGAGTTGGCGAAGGTGTTGACGCGGATGCCGAACCAGGCGACGCCGTAAGAGCCTGCGATGCCGACGAGGCTGAAGAGCAGGATGACGACGACCTTGAAGACGGGGAAGCCGTGCGTCTGCCGGCCCGCGTCGTCAACGGTCTCGGCGAGGAAGCCGAAGTAGATGGCGGCGATGGCCCCGATGAAGAGCCAGAGCATCATGATGAAGCGCCCTTGGGTGCCGAGGTAGGTCTTGCAGGTCTCGTAGATCAGCTCCGAAATCTCTTTCATCGAGCGGTGGACAGGCAGGTTCTTCAGTTGCGTGAAGATCATCAGCCCGAAGGCGAGGCCGAGCACGCAGACGACGAGGCCGGCCAGCAAAAGCGTGTGGCCGTCAACGCCGAGGAACCTGACCGTCGAGAGGTCTGGCAGAAGCAGGTTAGCCTCGCCGCCGGGGACGTGTGCCTGCGGCGCGCCGCTTCCCGGCCCCGCGCCGTTGGGCTGCGCCAGGACGTTGGCCGCCAGCGCAAGCAGCGCGA
>JALZHC010000368.1 GCA_030914105.1 Acidobacteriota bacterium | reverse complement strand
AAAGAAGAATGAGCGGCGGCGCTACGAGACGAAGCGTGCCGGTAAAACAGGTGGAGTTAGATTAACGGAAGAAGGGCAAAGTCCTACCCGTTAACAGTGAAACGAGCGCGCCGTGACCATCCGGCTCAGACAGAGATCGAAGTTAGGGACCGGGTGAGATTGGGGCTGTGCATTCTACCGACCAACTAAAGAGCTTGGGGGTGTTGGGTGCAAGTAAATTTACTCGCTTCGGGAATCGGCGTCAAGGAAATTTTGCTGACTCGGATTAACGCCCCTTTGGAAAGCATGAGGAGGGGTCTGAAGAGAGTCGCGCGCGGGCACTACCCGCCTTAAGGACGGCGGCGCGTCGCTCCACAGCGAAAGGCCCGCCCCTTATAATACAGGCGACGTCTCTCTTTCGGCGGCGCGACCGTGCCGCCGCCGAGCCGTTTATATAACGAAAGGAGTGATTATGAGACCGCAATCAAAGTCAGAAGAGAAGACAGGCACAGACATCAGCGTGCGCCCACTCCGTGAGAGTGACCTGCCCGCAGCCGACCACATCATGCGCGTTGCCTTCGGCACTTTCATCGGCCTGCCGGAGCCGGCGGCCTTCATGGGTGATGCGAGCTACGTCTGGACGCGTTGGCTCGCCGACCCGCACGCAGCCTTCGCCGCAGAGGCCGGAGGCGAACTCGTCGGCTCAAATTTTGCGACCGACTGGGGCAGCGTCGGCTTCTTCGGCCCGCTGACGGTTCGCCCCGATTTCTGGGGCGCGGGCGTAGGCCAGCGCCTGATGGAACCTGTCATGGAGCTTTTCAGTAAGTGGGGGACGAAGCACGCCGGCCTTTTCACCTTCGCGCACAGCCCGAAGCACGTGGGACTGTATCAGAAGTTCGGATTCTGGCCGCGGTTCCTGACCGCCATCATGTCTAAACCGGTCGGGCGGGCGGAGGGCGCATCTCGTTGGACGGGATTCTCCGAAGTGGCGGCGGGCGAGCGCGAGGGAGTCTTGAGCGCCTGCCGCGAGCTGACCGACTCCGTCTACGAGGGGCTGGATGTCGGGAATGAAATCCGCGCCGTCGCCGCTCAAGAGCTGGGGGAGACAATCCTTCTGTGGGAAGACGGCAGAGTGTCGGGGCTGGCGGTTTGCCACAGCGGGCCGGGGACGGAGGCCGGGAGCGGCGTCTGCTACATCAAGTTCGGGGCGACGCGTCCGGGGCCGAGCGCGGAGCAGGAGTTCAGCCGCCTGCTTGACGCCTGCGAGGAATGGGCTTCGTCACGGAACGCGTCGCGCCTCGTCGCCGGGGCCAACACTGCGCGTCACGAGGCTTATCGACGGATGCTCGCGCGCGGGTTCCGCACGGACACGCAGGGTGTGGTGATGAGCAGGCCGAACGAGGCGGGTTACAACCGCCCCGGCGTCTACCTCATTGACGACTGGCGCTAGATGGCCACGAACGTGTAGCCGGCGTCGCCGACGGCCTGAGTTGAGCCTCAGCACGGCGACTCGACGGCGACGGGGCGATAAGAGGCGGCAAAGCGCGCGACTTCCGTGCGCCTTTTAGTCTCGATTATTTCTGCCCCTGCGCCGGACGAACACCAGGCCGAGGACTGCCAACGCCGCCGCCGCGGCCAGACCGGCCACGACCGTGCTCAACTGACCGCCGCCTTCGCCGGCGCGGACAGGTTCCAGCGAAACGTCGGCCAGCGCCGCGTTCAGTCCGAGGATGATTCCGCTCATCTCCTTCTGCCTTTCATCTCGCCGACGAGGCGGACGAGTGAGCAGGTGAAGCCGACGCCGACCGCCGCCGCCGGCAGCAGCCACAGCCAGGCCGTTGCGCCGGGGTCGTAGGAAAACTGGTGACAGAACAAAAGCAGCGTCAACACTTCTTCTCTCCTTTCTTATTGCGCTCGCGCCGGGGCCGCGCCGTCGTCTTTCGGCTTCGGCCTGGGGTCGGCGGCCTGGCCCGCATTCAAATCTTTCGTGGCCTCGAATCCTACTGCGCCCGATAAAAAAAGAGAAGAAAAATTCTTGCCGCTTTTCGTCGGCCAGACTTTTTTCGTTGCCTCCCACACCCGCGCAGAGATAACCTGATTAGGCCATTGTGTAATGCCCGCGGCATGGCCCGCCGGGGAATAAAGAGGATGAAAGACTCTCCGCCTCCATCGTACAAAGAGCGCCGCCGTCACCCGCGCATGACGATCTCCGTCGAGGTTGACTGGGGCGAGACGCCGGCCTGCGTCCACAAGGGAAGGATCACGAGCCTGAGCGTCGGCGGCTGTTACCTCCGGACGCCGCTGGAAGTGGCGGAGGGGAAGCCGGTCTTCATCCGCCTCTTCTTAGCCCCGGCGAGCGAGCGCGTCACAGAAGGCATTGTGTGGGGGCGGGTCGTATATCATCTACAGGGTCTGGGGCTGGGAGTCGAGTTTAAGAGGTTGCCGCCCGCCCCTCTCTTGTTCGTCAGTTTAAAGACGAACCTTTGCGGGTACTCCGCCGATAATCAGCCAGGCGCTCAGCGCGCTGAGGAGCGCCAGCACAAAGGCGACGGCCATGACGCGACGAAAGCCCGACACGAAGGCTTCGTCAACGGCCCGTTTCAACTCTTCCCTGAGCGGCGGATTAAGGTCTTCGGGCAGCTCCGCCCCGGCCAGCTTGGTGCGCTCACCTTCAAGGGTCTGCCTGACCGCGGGCGCGACCTCAAGCGCCGATAGGTTCCGGTCGAGGCGTTCGTTAAAAACGTGCAGCATGACTATGCCGAGCACGGCGACGGCGAGCAGGCCCGCCGTGCGAGAGACAGCGTTATTGATCCCCGACGCGACGCCCGCGCGGCTCCCGCTGACGGCACTCATCACGGTCGTTGTCAGCGGCGCGACGCTCACGGCCATGCCGAGTCCGAGTACGACCACCGCCGGGAAGAAGGTCGTCCAGTAACTCCCGCCGACGCCCGGCAACATGAAGAGCGAGAAGCCGAGGGCGGCGATCAACGGCCCGACCACCAGCGGAAGCTTCGCCCCGTAACGCTTGACCAGCCCCCCCGACCAGCGCGAGAGAGAAAACATCAAAAGGACGAACGGGAGAAGGGCCGCGCCCGCCGCCGTCGCCGTGTAGCCCTGCACCTGTATGAGGTCGAGCGGGAGGAAGAAGAGCGTGCCGCTAAGCGCAGTATAGAGGAACAGCGTCAGCAGGTTGGCCCCCGCGAAATCGCTTGAGCGAAACAACGAGAGCGGCAGCATAGGGTTTCTCTTGCGCGCTTCGAGAACGAGAAACAGTGCCGCCGCGACGACGCCGCAGGCGAGGGCCGTGAGAATCAAAGGGCGCGTGAACCCCAGCCGCGACGACTCGATCAGCCCGTAAACTATCGCGCCGAGGCTGAAGGTGGCGAGCGCTGCGCCCGTCCAGTCCAAACCTTTGGCCCCCTTCTCGTCGCGGCTCTCCGGCACGTGCAGGAAGACGAGCGCGAGCACGACGAGGGCCAGCGGGGCGTTGATGAAGAAGACCGCGCGCCACGAAACGTTCTCAATCAACCAGCCGCCGAGCACAGGGCCGACCGCGGAAGTGATGGCCGTGAACCCCGACCAGGTGCCGATGGCCCGCCCGCGCTCTTCGTTGGTAAACGAGGCGCTGATGATTGCCAGGCTGCCCGGTACGAGCAGCGCGCCTCCGACGCCTTGGGCCGCGCGCGCCATGATGAGCTGTCGAATGTCCGGAGCCAGCCCGCACCAGACGGAAGCGAGGGCGAAGAGTGAGACGCCGGCGGCGTAGACGCGCCTGCGCCCGAAGTGGTCGCCGAGCGAGCCTCCCGCCAGAAGCAGCGCGGCGAGAAAGAGCGAGTAGGCTTCGACTACCCACTGCACATCAACGGCGGTCGCGTCGAGGTTGGTTTGCAGCGCCGGCAGGGCGACGTTCACGACCGTGCCGTCAATAAAGACCATGCTCGATCCCAGAATGGTCGCGGCAAGTATCCAGGGCCCGCTCGCCTTGGCGCACGGCGCAGCCGCGGCTCTCCCCCTGATGACGCCCTCGTCGCAAGGCGGCCTGATGATGTTTGCCATGTCAGACCTTTCGCTCGGACTCTTCCGAAATCGACATCCCGGCCACGCCGTCGCGTGTTACTAATGCCGACGTACGTTAAGACTCTTCCTCTAAGGCCGATGTATGTAAGACTCTTTCTCTAAGTAAGACTCTTTCTCATTGTAGAGCATCTCCGCCCCTTCCGCTTCAAACGCAGTCTGCTTGAGTCGTCGCGCGACAAAGATTTCCGACGCGTTCTTCCGGCGGACTGCGCTTCAGCTTCACTCCCCTCTGTTGCCGCTAGCTCGCGCGCGAGGCGCGTCCGGTAGAGTGCGCGGAAACCGGCCTGAGAGCCGCCCGGAGCGGCGGAGAGAGCGCGGCAACAGAAGCGCAATAATCCGTTTTCCGCCGATTTCCGCCGATTTTTCCCGCGTTTTTGCGGCTCAAGGGGCGCTCAAGAATTCCTCAAGTCTCCTCCCCTAATCTGCTAACCAACTTTCCAGCAGGAGTCCGAATTCTCCGGCGAGAGTTCGCGTTGACGCTCGCAAGAGACTTATCAACAGGAAACAGTTCGGTCGGCGGTGCGCAAGACTAAGGAGATGCAGAGATGAATAACCCGGCACGTAAGCGATTGGTTTCGAGGGTCAACCGATTCAGAACCCTGATCGTCTTCTTCTGCCTGTTCGGCGTCATCGCCGTCGCACTCGTCATTCCGTTGAAGCACGGCGCGAGTGCCGCCTCCGGCCCCGAAGCGCCGCCCAAAGTCATGCCGGCGGCCTTCAACCAACTCCTGTCCGGCTCGCTGCAAACGCCGAACACCTTCAAGCCGACGGTGATCGCGCCGGTCGGCAGCGGCGTCTCGCAGGCCGTGCGCGACCTGCCGCTCACGAAGACCGTCGTCGGGCCGCCGTGG
>JALZHC010000942.1 GCA_030914105.1 Acidobacteriota bacterium | reverse complement strand
GGATTTAGTGGCGGAGCCGACGGGACTCGAACCCGCGACCTCCGACGTGACAGGCCGGCGTTCTAACCAACTGAACTACGACTCCGCGAGAAGCCTAAATTTTCAAACCCATTCGGCGCGTCTGGTAGGCACGGAGGGACTCGAACCCCCAACCTCCACCTTGTAAGGGTGGCCGTCTACCATTGACATACGTGCCTGAAAAGAACCGCGACCGAAGTCACAATTTAAGAGAAGCGCGGCGAAGTGTCAAGCGGCAAAGCGCCGGTACGGCGCTCGCGACATCAAAACGGATTTACCGCGCTACCGGCGTCTTCGCGCTCGCCTCGCCCCGGCCATCACGGAAACCCTTCCGGCTCTTCCGCAAAACCCTTCCGACACGCAGAGACGAGTTCCAGGCGCGCCGGAAATCCTTTCCCGCTGATTGCGCCGTAGATGTTCCTGTGCTATCTCCACAACGCAAACGAAGCTCGACCCGACCCGAAAGCTTTCAAAGGAGCACCCGATGATCCGTAGGCGCACCGCGCTCGTCTCGTCCCTGCTGGTTTCGCCTCTCGCCTTCTGCCTGCTCTTCCTGCCCGCGTCGCGCGCGCAGGTGCCGAACGAACGCGCAGCCGCGTCGCGCATCGTCGGCGAGGTCTTCACGGCGGGGCGGCAGTTGGAGTACGTCTCGGCTTTGAGTGACCGCATCGGCAGCCGTTTGACGGGGACTGCGAACGCGCGGCGCGCGGAGGAGTGGGCCGAGGGCGAGATGAAGCGGCTCGGACTCTCGAACGTCAGGCGCGAGCCTTACCGCATGAGTGCTTCCTGGGAGCGCGGGCCCGCGAGTGCCGCGCTCGTCTCAACGGGCAGCAGCCGCGCGCTCGGCGTCGCCTCTTACACCTGGACGCCGGGCACGGACGGGCCGGTCGAGGCCGAGGTAGTTGACGTGGGCGCGGGACGGCCCGAAGACGTGCGGCGCGTCGCGGCGCAGTTGAAGGGCCGACTCGCGCTGGTCGTCCCCGAAGGCGCAGACCTCGACTCGGTGATTTACAACTTCTATCGCGCGCCCGGCCTGGTGCGCGAGCTGAAGGACGCGGGCGCGCGCGCCGTGTTTATCGCCGCCGACAAGCCGCACGCCATTCTCTACACCGCGCCCGTCGAGTTCAGCGCCACGGGCCGCATGGCCGCGCTCCCGACAGTCTCTCTCGCGCACGAAGACGTGGAGCTTCTGCGACGCCTTCTCAAGCAGGGCGAGACGCCGCGCCTGCGCCTCGACGTGCACAATAAAATCGGCGGCGCGTTCGAGACGACGAACGTCGTCGGCGAGATAAAGGGGCGCGACCTGGCCGAAGAGATAGTCGTCGTCGGCGCGCATCTCGACTCGAACGACCTCGGCCCCGGCGCGCTCGACAACGGCGCTGGCGCGGCGGCTGTGCTTGAGACGGCGCGCGCAATTAAGGCTCTCGGCCTTCAGCCTCGACGCACGATTCGCTTCGTCCTGTTTACGGGAGAGGAAGAGGGGATGGTCGGCTCGATTGCTTACGTCGAACGGCACCGCGCGGAGCTGGACAAGACCGTGGCCGCGCTCGTCATGGACATCGGCGCGGGGCGCCCGCTGGGCTGGTTCTCGATGGGGCGCACAGACCTCGACGCGGAGATTAAGGAGTTGTCGCAGCCGCTCGCGCAGTTCGGCGACTTCGCCATCGAGCACGCGGCGTTTGCCGCCACGGACAACGCGCCCTTCATGGCCGAGGGCGTCCCGAACCTCATCCTCCTACAGGACGAGACGCCTTACTTCCCCGTCCACCACACCATCGCCGACACGCCCGACAAGATCGAGCCGCGCGACTACGCCTCCGCGGTCGCCGTCATGGCCGCCACCGCCTACGAGATCGCCGAACGCCCGCAGCGCTTCGGCCACCGCCTCTCTACGGAAGAGGTCAGACGCATAGCCGACGAGACGAAGGTCGGCGACCAATGGCGCGCGGCAGGAATCTGGAAGTAAGGATGAAGGCGGAAGGATGAAGGATGAAGGAAGAGCAGTAGCCAGTAGTCAGTAGTCAGTAGTCAGCATAAAGGCAACCGCTTTCCTACTGGCTCCTGGCTACTACTTCAT
>JALZHC010000040.1 GCA_030914105.1 Acidobacteriota bacterium | reverse complement strand
CGACTGCCGCAACTGACCCATATGCGCGCCGCCGCGGCCAATCAAAGTCGTGGATGATAACACACGCGCCGCCGCCACTCACACGCGTGCGTCGCCGCGCGCCGCCGACGTGCGCTGCCCTTGCGACGCACTTTCGGCCCCGCGCACGACCGACGCGAAGATGTCGTAGACGCGCGGAGCCTGCACGGCGGCGGAGTAGCGCGCCTCGACGGTCTCTCGGCCCGCGCGACCGAGCCGCGCGCGCAGGCTTTCGGAGCCGAGCAGGCCCGATAGCTTCTCGACCCACTCGTCGTCCGTCGCGGCGAGCAGTCCGTTCTCGCCGTCTTTGATGATCTCGGTGTTGACGCCGACCGGCGAACAGACGGTCGGCACGCCGAGCGCCATGTATTGCAGGGCCTTCAGCCCGCACTTGCCGCGGCTCCAGGGGTCGTCCGGCAGAGGCATGATGCCGATGTCGAACGGGCGCATGTCGGCCACTTCGGTCTCGGAGCGCCACGGCAGAGCCTCCACGTCCACGCCCTCGATCCTAAAGTCCGGCGCGCCGATGACGCGCAGGCGGAAGCGCTCGCGCGCGGCGAGCCGGCGCAAAGCTTCGCTCAGCGTGGCGAGGTGCTGCGCGGTGCTGTAGCTGCCAGACCAGCCGACGACCGGCACGTCGTTCGGGGCGTGCGGCTCGACCGTGTACTTCTCCGTGTCAATCGTCGTCGGGACGATGGTGACGCGCGGGTTAACCTCGCGCGCGTAGTCTGCGAGGTAAGAGTTGCCGGCCATGACGTGCGCGGCCATGCGGCAGATCGCGCGCGTCTTGCCGGGAAATTTCAGGTAGCTCAAGTAGCCGTTCGAGGGGCTGACGTAAGGGACGAAGACGGCGTCGTCGAAGTCGAAGACGAAGGGGACGCGCGCGCGAGCGAGCCTGCGCTCGAAGTAGGGCGGGCCGAGGAGCGCCGCCTCGCGCAGAAGATAGACGGCGTCGTACTGCCTGGCCGAGCGCACTTCGCCTGAGCGACGGCGCAGAGCCTCGGCCACCAGCCGCAGCTTCTCAGGCATGCGCCCAGGCTTGTAGAGGACTGCGTGCAGCTCCGCCGACTCGAAGGGCTTGAAGGTTACACGGACGCCGCGCTCCCGCAGCAGCGGCTCCCACTGCTCGATGCGGAAGCGCTGGCTCGGGTTCGTGTCGTAGACGCTGGGGACGATGGCGAGTATGCGCATAAGGTTTCGACGCGTCGATTATAGCCGCGCGTCGTCGGCACGCGCCAACGCTTCGGCGGGCGCTTCTTCCAAACGGCGGTAGACGTTCAGGTAGCGACGGCCTCCGACCGACCGAAGGTCGAAGACCTCGCGCGCCGTCTCGACGCAGCGGGCCGCGACCACGGGGTCGTCGGCGAGTCGCAGAGCCTCTTCTGCCGCGCGCGCGAGACTCTCTTCGTCGAAGTCTCTGACGAGCACGCCGACGCGCGCGCGTGCGAGCAGCTCGTCCGTGTCGCCGATGCCTCGGTTGCTGACGACGGGCAGGCCCGCGGCGAGGTATTCGGGAATCTTCGTCGGCGAGGCTGCGATCTGCGAGAACGTCGCCTTGCGGAACGAGACGCCGAGATGTGCGCGTGCGAGCAGGCGCGGCACTTCGTCGGCGCGCGCGCGCTCGACGCCGAACTCTTCTTCGTTCAGGCCCGCGCGGCGCAGGCGCTCAGAAGTCTCTTCAGCCGGCGAGGTCGTCAGCACGCGGAAGAACGCGCCCTCGCGCCGCGCACGCACGGCGAGGAAGAAGCGCGCCATCTCTTCGAGCAGGTAGAGGCCGACGACCGAGCCTGCGTAGACGACCTCGAAGCGTTCCGACTTCCGCTCGTCGCGCGCGGCGTCGTAGCGCGCGAAGTCGACGCAGCAAGGGATGACTTCAACCTTGTCTGCTTCGGCGAGTCCCTGTTCCGCCAGCCACTCGCGCATCCGCCTTGTGAGCACGACGACGCCGTCCGCGCGACGAAGCCCGGCGCGCTCAAGTCTCTTAATCGCCCGGAACGGGAGCGAGCCTGCGCGCCAGATTCCGGCGTCTTCATACTCCTCGGCGAGCAGCCCGCGCACGTCGAAGACCGTGCGGCAGCGCGCGAGTCGGCGCGCGATGAGGGCCATCGCCACGGGGACGTGCGAGCGCGCGTGCAGGACTTGAATCCGCTCGCGCCGCGCGAGACGGGCCGCGTAGAGCGCGCCGGCGAAGATGTCGAAGGCCGTCGCGGGCACGGACGGACGCTTGTGGTAGGCCAGAGAGTGCCAGCGTATGCCTTCCGCCGCGAGCCGCGACCTCTCTTCGTCCAACTGCTCAGGCGTCCAACTCTTCTTCAGCTCCGGCTCGAACGTGAGCAGCCGGACGCCCATGCCCGACGCCGCGAGTTGCCGAAGGTACGGCAAGACCTGGGTCTGAACCAGCGGCTCGCGCAGGCCGAAGTAACAGAGGTAGAGCGTGCTCAAAGGCATCAACACTTCACGTCAACATCAGTGTCCGCGTCGGGCTTGTCGCAACTCAGGTTTCGCGCTGGCTCGCGCCCGGAAGCTCATGCGCCCGTCCTGCCTTTACGACCGACGAGGTTCAGGCCGGCGTTCGGCAGCCGCTCGATCTCTTCGACGCCCGACTCGGCCAGCGCGCGCTCGACGTCCGTCTGCCTCTGCGGCTGGTCGTACTGCGGCGACAGCATATCAAAGGTGTCGAGCACGGCCCACTCGTAGCGCTGGCGGCGCGTGAGCGCGCGCTCGCCCGTGTAGTTGGCGACGGGGATGGCGAACATGAAGAGGCGACCGAGGTAGGGGATGCGGAACGCGGCGTCGGTCAGGGGGAAGAGCACGGGCATCGCGCGCCGTATCCCGGCGAGCAGCCTTTCTTTACTGAGCCTCTTCGTGAGCGGGCGCAAGAGGTACTTCGAATAGAGCATCGTCCAGCGCTTCCGCTCGTAGATCGTGAGCGCGATGCGCCCGCCCGCGTGCAGCACGCGCGGCAGCGCGCGCACGGCCCGGAGCGGGTCGGGCGTGTGCTGGATGACGCCGATGCAGTAGCAGGCGTCTAAGGCTCCCGCGCGGAACGGCAGCTCGTAGATGCTGGCCTGCACGAGGTGTAGATGCTCGCGCCCTTTGAGGCTCGCGCCCGCCGCGTCCACGGCGTTGCTGATGTCGAGGCCGACGACCTCGGCCCCCGTCTGCGAGGCCACGTCGAGGAAGCGGCCCGCGCCGCAGCCCGCGTCGAGCACCCATTTGCCTTCCATCCACTCCTTCGTCCAGCCCGTCTCCGAGAAGAGCCTCGCCTCGGAGAGGCGCGTGCCGTTCACCGAGTCGAGCTGCTCCGACTTGAAGAGGTTCCACTGATAGCCGAACGAAGAGGCGTAGTTCTCCTCCGGCACGAAGCGAGGGATGCCGGCTCTGACCGGGTAGACGGCCCCGCAAGCCACGCATTTGAGTTCCCCGCTCTCGACCTCTTCGCCCGCGCCGACGCGCGCCTGCGCGTCGCACGACAGATCGCCGCCGCACTTCGGGCACGCCAGCACTTCCAAAAGTTTTAGACGCATCTCGACTCGCCGCCTCTAAAAACCGTCCGCCTTCAAAGCCTTCTTTAAAAAGTTCACGAACGCCAGGCCCGCTTTAAACTTCATGGCCGCGCCCCGCTGTCTGCCGCGCGCGGACTGGCCGCCGGACGCTTCGGCCTGCGCGCGGGCGTCGTGTCAATCCGGAAGAGCGCGACCTGCAAGAGGCGCGCGAAGCGCTTGGTCGGGACGACGCGCAAGTCCTTCGACGCCGCACGCGCGAGAAACCTGAGCGCCGCGCCGTGAAGCTGGCCGGAGTTCGAGAGCGTCGCCAGGTAAAGCTCGCAGGTCGCGCAGATTCGCCGAAGGTAAGGGCCGTAGACGGCGGAGAGGTGCGGGTCTTCGCCGAGCCTGCCGAGCATGCGCGCGAAGCCGGTCTGAAGTCTCTCGATGTCCTGATTGTTGACGCTCCGGCCACCGTGCTGGAGGATGCCGCTGTTGACCTTCTCAAGGCGTGCGACCTCGTGGTCGGCGAGCACGCGCAGCCAGAAGTCCCAGTCCTCAAGACCGGGCATGGAGGGGTCTGTGTCGAACCTGTAGGCCCGGTAAATCTCCTGGTGGAGGAAGTCGCCGATGCACGACATGAAGTTGCCTTCGGAGATAGCCTTCAGACGATCTTTGAGCGGCGGGTAGGGCATCCGGTAGACGACCTCGCCCGACTCGTCAATCACTTCGGCGAGGCTCTGGAAGAGCTTGACCGTCGGATTGTCCAGAGCGAAGCGCGCGGCGTCTTCGAGGCAGGTCGGGTACATGAGGTCGTCCGAGTCGAGCAGCGTGAGGAAGTCGCCGCGGGCGGCCTCCATGCCGGTGTTGCGCGAGCGCGAGCGCTCGTAGTTGCGCTCGTGTTGGATGAAGCGAATCTGGCCGGCGCGCTCGAACGGGTCGAGCAGCTCGGCGGTGTTGTCCGTCGAGCAGTTGTCCACGACGATGATCTCGCGGTGCGCGTAGGTCTGCGCGAGCACGCTGCGGAGCGTCTTGACGATGAAGTCGGCGCGGTTGTACGTGGGGATGACGACGGAGAAAAAAGGGTAGCTCATAAACGACTGCCGGGCGCGGCCTCTCTTTAAGGCTCAACAACTGACCGGCCCGGCCCTAAAACGGCGTCTTGTTCAGACTCAGCAACTGCTCGACGGTGTCCACGGCGAACCAGCGCTCCGGGTAAACGGACGAGACCATCAGTTGCTCGCGCGCGATGAGTTGCCGCCAGAGGTCGTAGAAGCTCTCGCCCTCACGGGTCAGCTCGCCCACGCGGCGCGGATTGAGAACCTGTATGCCCGAACAATAGAGGTCGGTCTCACGCTCGCGGCTGACTTCGGTGACGACGTGGTCGCGGTGCGTGACGAAGTCGCCTTCGAGGCCCTCGACGGGACGGACGGCGACGAGCATGCAGGCCGGCTCGCCGAGCGCGCGGTAGTTCTCTTCCAGAAGCTCGAAGTCGAGGTCAACCACGTTGTCGCAGGTGAGCACGTAGACCGGCTCGTCGAGGCCGGCGAGCAGAGTGTTGTAGACCCACCAGCAGTTGCTCTTGCCGTCGGTGTTGAAGACCGTGGACGCGCCGTGCTCGATGACGTGCTGCGCGAGCATCGCACCCTTGTAGCCGACCGTAACGTGGATGTGCGCGAGGCGTTGGGCGAGGCGCGAGATGCCGCGTGCGATCAGGGTCGAGCCGTTGTAGGGGGCCATCGGCTTCGGGATGGCGTCGGTCAAAGGCATCATGCGCATCCCGCGACCGGCGGCCATGATGACGGCATGCTGGATCGTCGGCATTAGCTGAACTCCTCCGGCGGCGGGTTGTTGATGATGTCGAGTATCTCCTCGTCCGAGAGTCGCGGCGCGTCCGCCGAGCAGAGCGGGCGCGGAAGCCTTCGCGCGACCGGCTCGTTGAAGCTGATGACGAAGTGGCGCACGCCTTCGATCTCCGTCTCGGTCGCGTAAGGCAGCTCCGGCTCGCCGACCAGATACTCGTGCGGGCGCTCGCCGGGCCGTCCTTCGATCTGATGCCACGAGCCGCCCTTCTGCCTCACCCACAGCTCCAGGATGTCGCGGATGAGCGCGGCCTTCATGTCGCGCAGGAGAACCTTACCCTGAAACCGCTCGGCGTTGTCAATCGCCGTCGCCACCAGCTCGGCGGCCTCCGAGACGGTCGAGAAGTAGCGCGTCATGTCGGGGCCGGTGCTGCCGATGACGCCTCCGTTAGTCTCCTGCATCCGCTTCCAGGCGGGGAAGACCGAGCCGGTTGACCAGGCGATGTTGCCGTGGCGGACGCACAGGAAGTGCGTCGCGGCCTTGCCGTTCATCGCGCAGAAGACGCGCTCCATCAGAGCCTTCGTCAGCCCGTAGGTGTTGCCGACGGGCGGCGCGGCCTTGTCCGTTGACATGCCGACGACGAGGCGCACGCCGCGCTCGACACTGACGCGCGCGATGTTCTGCGAGCCGTGGACGTTCACGTCTATGCACTCCATCGGCTGCCGCTCCGAGAGGTCAACGTACTTCGTGGCCGCCGCGTGGACGACCACGTCGGGCCGCACCTCTGTGAAGATGTCGCGCACCGACTCGATGTTCGACACGTCCATCGGCAGCGACTCGCAGCCCGTCGCCTCGCGCGCCTGCTGGTTGCGCTCGTTGTTCCTGCCAACGAGCACGACGCGGAAACGACCTTTCAGCATCGTCCCGATGCGCCGGCCCAGAAACCCGGAGCCGCCGGTTACTAAAAGAGTCCCACTCACCCTTCGTCGCCTTCCCCCTGAGTTGATAGAAAGTAAAGCTAATCGCGGTACTGTACGCCCCCTCTGTGCCGCCGTCGTTAATTTGCCGCGCCGCTTCCGTCAAGAATCTCGTCGAGGAATTTCGCCAGCTCGCCCGCCCAGTATTTTTTCGTGGCGACTTCGGGGACTGCGCCCGCGCCGCCGCCCTCGCGCTGCACGCGCTCAAGCGCCCCGATCAACTCCTCCGGCTCGTGCGCGACCGTCACGGAGTCGAAGCGGCGCGCGAACTCTTCCAGGTCGGGCGAGGGCTGGAACCCAATCAGGACGGGACGGCCCGACACCACCTGCTCGAAGAACTTACCCGAAAAGCCCGTGTAGCGCCCCGGCCAGGTCGGGTAGAAAAGCGCCGTGCTGCGCGTGAGCATGTACATCGCCGTCGAGTGGCCGACGGGGCCGAGCACGCGCACGAAAGGCCAGCGCGAATAGTTCTCCGGCTCGTGACGCCCGCAAAGCGCGACGGCGCAAGTCTGCCCGCTTTCGCCGCTCTCGCCCACGCGGCGGTTGAACTCCGCGACCGCGTCGAGGAACGGCCCGGTCTCCTGCTCCGGGTAGAGCATGCCGGCGTAAGTGAGAACCGCCCGGTCGCGCCGCAGCGACTCGAAGACTTCGAGCGCCGAGCGGTCGGCGGCGTCCGGCTGCGCGCCGTCGGGCGGCTCGGCCCCGTTGTAGACGAGCCGGATCGGCTTCTCAAGCGGCGCGAGCTGGCGGCGCAGCTCGTCGACCATCGCGTCGGAGACGACCGTGACGCCCGCGGCTGTGCGCAGGTGTCTGCGCTGCAAGAGGCGTTTGAGGCGCGAGTCCAGAGAGTCGTCCATCTCGTCGAGCCAGAGGTCGCGGAAGTCCGCGACCCAGGGGACGCCGAGCCACTCCGAGAGCTTGCGCGCGACGCGCAGCACGCCGGGCGGGCTGTAAGAGCCGACGATCAGGTCGGGCCGACACTTCGCGCGCTCAAGATACTCGCGACACCAGCGCAGCCAGACCGAATGGTCGGGGTCGGGCCAGGCGTAGTGAACCAGCCCGCGCACCTTGCCCGGCAAGGGCGCGCGCGACCAGAGGCCGGGGTCGAAGCGCGTGTAGACGGCACGCCCCTCTTCGACCCACGGCTCGCGGAGCGTGCGCGTCGCTCGGCCCGCGGCGTAGAAGTCGTGCGTGTGGCGCTCTTCGGGGTCGTAGAAGCGCGTCAGCACGAGCGGCTCGTAGCCGAAGGCGGGCAGGTGCCTGGCCCAGCCTTCGAGCCGCCGCCCGGCCATGAAGTTGGCCGGCGGGTAGTAGAGGCCGAGGATGAGCACGCGGCGCATCTTCAACTCGCGCCGACGCGGGGGCCGCTCGCCTCTTCGAGCGGGCCGCCCGCCTCTTCGAGCTGCCCCAGCATCAGCTCCTTCCACGTGAGCGTGCCGAGCCAGTCGCGCTGCGGCGGCTCGTAGCCGAGCTTGTCGACGCGGTCGAGGATGGCGTCGGGGACGACGCCCCGGAACGCGCGCCGCAGAATCCACTTCGTCCAACCTTCGCGGATGATGAGCGAATCGGGGAGGCTGAAGACGAACTCGACGAGGCGGTGGTCGAGGAAAGGCAGGCGCACCTCGCGGCTGTGCGCCATGCTGTTGCGGTCTGCGTAGCGTAGAAGCTCGGCGAGGCCCTGCCGCGTCGTGTGCCACCAGAGAATTTTACGTAGCGCCGAGACCTTCTCGAACTCCTTCGGGTAGACGGGCACCGACGGCTCGACGTCGCCGCCGCCGTTCCCGTTGCGGCGCAGGAGAGCCTTGACGGGCCGCTTCAACCCGGCCGGCACGTTCTGCCTGAGCAGAGACATGCTCAAAGGCGCGAGCGGCCTGCCGTGCAGGGCTTTGTAATCCTTGCGCAGCGCCGACAGCGAGAGGAACCTCATGCCGGCGAAGAGGTCGTTCGCCACGACGTTGAAGTAAGGCAGGTAGCCCGCGAGCATCTCATCGGCACCCTGCCCGTCGAGCAGAACGGTCACGCCGTTCTCTTTCGCCAGGCGCATCACGCACCACTGCGCGTAGATGCTGGCCGAGCCGAACGGCTCCTCCTGGTGTCGGAAGAGCGCCGCCATCTCCTCGAACATCCGCTCGCCGGTCGGCCAGACGAAGTGCGGCTCGACGCGCGTCGAGCGCGTGACGTGCTCCATCCACTTGCCTTCGTCGCGGGCCGGGTCGTCGAAGCGCGCCGAGAAGGTCTTCTGCACAGAGCCTTCGGGCAGAAGCCTGTCCATCACGGAGACCACGGTGCTCGAATCAATCCCGCCCGAAAGGCTCGAACCGACGGGCACGTCGGCGCGCAGCCGCCGCCGCACAGACTCGAAGAACATCTCGCGCAGGCGCTCGGCGCACCACTTCTCGGACTTTCCTTCCAACTGCACGCGCGGGTCTAAGTCCCAGTAACGCTCCCGTCGGAGCGAGCCGTCCGCGCCGACCGTGAGGCTGTGCGCCTGCGGCAGGCGCAGGACGCCTTCGTAGAAGGTCTGCTCGCCCACGTCCGTCTGGTCGTAGAACTTGTAGCGCAGGTAAGTCTCGCGGTGTAGGCGTCGAGGGACGAGGCCCGCCGCGTGCAGCGACTTGATCTCGGAGGCGAAGGCGAAGAACCTGCCGGGCGCGTAAGCGTAGTGCAGGGGTTTCTCGCCGAAGCGGTCGCGCGCGAGGAACAGGCGGCGCTCGCCTGCATCCCAGATGGCGAGGGCGAACATGCCGTCGAAGCGGCTCAGGCAGTCCGCGCCCCACTCGCGGTACGCGGCGAGGATGACTTCGGTGTCGGTGCCGCTGCGGAAGGCGTGGCCTCGGGCCTCAAGCTCGGAGCGCAGTTCGAGGTAGTTGTATATCTCGCCGTTGAAGATTATCCAGAGCCGGCGGTCGGCGCTCGACATCGGCTGGTGACCGGCGGGCGAGAGGTCGATGATTGAGAGGCGTCGGAAGCCGAAGGCGAGGTCGAAGCTCTGGCCGCGGAACTCTTCGAGCGGCGGCAAGCCAAGCTCCGGGTTGGTGTCGCCGCCGGCGCACAGAAGCGTGCGGCCCGCACGCGAGTCGGCCAGCAGGAAGCCTTCGTCGTCGGGGCCGCGGTGGCGTATGACCGCAGCCGCGCGCCCGACCGCAGACAGGTCAGCCGCGCCGCCGCCGAAGTTAAAGACGCCGAAGATGCCGCACATTAACTCACGCCCTCGGACAGAAGTTTCCCACTCGAACAACCACACACTGGCTCGACGTTTCCGCCTTTTGAGGCCGGCGTGGCCGACGCGTGTGAGGCAGAAGTTTTCACGCGGCGGCGGGTAATTGTAACCCGTCGGCGCGGGGCCGCAAAATCTCGCGGCCCGGCGGGCGAGTCAGCGCCCACGCCGTTCACTCGCCGCTCACTCGCCGAGCGTGACGCTTCACTCGTCGGGTAGGCGCTTCACTTAACGAGAAGGCGCTTCACTCGCCGAGCAGTCGCTCGTAGACTTCGACCAGCTTGCCCATCTCGCGGTCGGCGTTTATCTCTTCGGCGGCCCTGCGCGCGGCGGCCCTCATCTCGGCGAGCCGCTCGGCGCTCAGGGCGTTTAAGGCCGCGGCGATGTCGCGCGGCTCGAAGGAGGCGGCCACGCAGGCGAAGCCGTAGCGGTCGGCAATCTCGACCATCGAGGGCGAGGGGCCGATGCAGACCGGCAGGCCGGCGGCGATGAAGTCGAAAAATTTATTGGGCAGGCAGACGAGGTTGTTGTAGTTCGTCGGCGCGACGAAGCAGAAGCCGACCTGGTAGCCGGCGATGCGGCGGATGATCTCTTCGGGCGGGACGGGGTCGTGGAACGTGACGCGACCGGGCGTCAGCTCTTCGGCCAGAGCCTTGAGCCGACGGATGTAGGCGAGGTCGTCGCCGACGAGCAGGAGATGGAGCGTGTAGCGGCGTTCGCACAGTGCCAGCGTCCGGATCATCGCTTCGAGGCTGCGGTTGGGGATGGCCCCGCCGTGGTAGACGAGCCGTATGTCTTCGGGGTCGAACGTCTCGGCCTCGTCCGGCGGCGGCCCCGTACTCGCGGGCGCGTTCATCAAGACCAGCGGGTCAATCCCCAGCTCGCGCTTGTATCTCTCGGCGATGGCGGGCGCGACCGTCAGAGAGGCGTCGGCTGCGGGCGCGTACCTTCTGAGCAGCCGCCGAATCATCCCTGAATAGGCCACGCGCCAGCCCAGACGGTCGGCCAGCTCCAGCGGGCCGTACTCGTGCGCGTCGAAGACGACGACTCGCCCGCCGAGTTTCCTCGCCGCCTCGACCGCGATGGGCAGCGTGTTCCAGTCGTTGGCGTGGAAGGCGTCCGCGCCGCTCGCGACGGCCTTCGCCAGCGTGTCCTTCATGATCGGCTGACGCCAGTACCAGCGCTCGAAGAGCGGCGGGTAGAGCCTGCCCGCGAGAAGCATCGAGAGGCCGACCATCCTGCGCGCGAGCCGCCGCGCCGCGGCTTCCGCGCCGATGGGGTGCGTGGGCACCCAGCGCACGCCCTCCATGCTCGACCACATCGGGTGTGCGCGCCCCTCGCCGATGGCCGTCACGTCGTAGCGCCGCGAGAGATACTGAATCTGCCGGAGCACGCGCACGTCGCGCGCGACGGGCGAGAACGTGATGATGCAAACCGATTTTCTCTTCTTCTGCACGATGCCGGCGAATATGACGGACGCGCCCGTCGCCTCTTCAAGCTGCCTCAGGGAAACAGACCCGTAAAGTCACCTCAAAGGAAGCATGACTTTTCAAGTCGCCTCAAGGAAAGAGAACTCTTCAAGCCGACTCAAGCGGCCCGGCGCTTCGACGCCAGGATTGTCTCGTAGTCGGCCTTCAGCCGGGCGGCGATCTTCAGGGGGTCGTGCCAACGCTCGACGAAGGCGCGGCCACGCCGCCCGACCTCGGCCAACTCGCCGCGCCTGACGGTCAGCCACTCTTTGAGCACTTCGTAGACGCTGGCGGGCGTCGCGTTGATGACGGGGAGGTCTCGGCGCATCTCCGCGGGGATGAACTTCAGGTCGCCCTCGCGTATGTAGCAGACGACCGGCTTGGCGAGCGCCATCAGCTCCACGGCCAGCCCGCCGTACCAGCCGCACAACAGTTGATCGACCAGCAGGTCGGCGCGCTCGTAGAGCCGCCGCACCTCGCTGTGCGGGAGGCCCTCGACGAGGACGAACTCGAAGTCGAGGCCATCGCGCGCGCGCAGCATCTCGACCGCCTTCAGGATGTGCTCCGTGCCCTTGACGCCGCGGTGCGTGGGCGCGTGCAGGACTGTGAGCCGACGCCCGCTCGCCGGGGACTGAGGCCCGGCGGGCACCCACTTTTGCGGGTCGACGTTCGCGTAAGGCAGGAACTCGGCGCGCGGCGGCAGGACGTGCAGGAGGTCTGGGTTCACGGCGTAGATTCGGTCGGCGTACTTGTCGAACCTGGCGATCCGTTGCCGCTTGTCCTCGTCGGAGGCGCGGGTGTAGTAGCCGGCGTCAACCTCTCCGGCGGGGCTGAGCGCAAAGTGTGCCCGGCAGAAGTCGCCCTGGCGCGCGTCGTCGCCCTGGTAGGTCACGACGATGCCCTTGCCGGCCTTCTTCAAGAGCGGCAGGTCGCACATGTCCTCCAGCCGCTTGTAGGCGTCGAGCGCGTCGTAAGCGAAGTGCGGGAGGCGTCGGCCCACGTACTTCTCCTCCGGGTAGTACCAGGGCATGAAGCTCGTCCCGGCGTTATAGTGCACGATGTCGTAGCGCCGCAGCGCCTGCCAGAGCAGGCCCCACAGACGCATCTCCTTCGCCCAGTAACCCTCGCCGCCCTCGAACAGGAACTCGTCCGCCTGATAGTTGTACCGATCCCGGCGGAAAGCCACGGTTCTGCTCTCCAGGCCCAGACTC
>JALZHC010000941.1 GCA_030914105.1 Acidobacteriota bacterium | reverse complement strand
GTGACGCGGCCGGGCACGCCCGCCTTGTCGCGCTTGAAGTCGATGATGCGGTAGAAGCGCTTGTGCCCGCCGCCGCGGCGGCGCACGGTGATGTGGCCGTTGTTGTTGCGGCCCGAGATGCGCTTCTTCGGCTCGAGCAGGCTCTTCTCGGGCTCGGCGCCCGGCGTCAGCTCGTCGCGCGTCAGGTACGTCTGGTACCGGCGCGACGGCGATGTCGGTGTCAGTTTCTTGATGCCCATAATCTTTAGAGGTTAGAGGTCAGAGGTTAGAGGTTAGTGAAATCAGTTTTTACTGACCTATAACCTCTGGCCTACAACCTCTGCTTTTCAGATGTTCTCGCCGTAGTCGAACGGCGCCTGGCCCGCCTTGAGCGTGACGTAGGCTTTCTTCCAGGAGGGCTTGCGCCCCTCGTAGCGGCCACGGCGTGCCTTCTTGCCCATGTAGTTGATGGTGCGCACCGCGTCCACCTCGACGTTGAAGATGCGCTCGACCGCCGACTTGATCTCCGGCTTCGTCGCCTTCACGTCCACGCGAAAGGTCAGCAGTTGGCGACCGTCCTGCGACTCCTCCTTGGCGACGAGCGCCTTCTCCGTGATGACCGGCGCTTTGATGACATCCCAGATCGTTCTCATCGGAAACCTCGTAAATCGTAAATCGTGAATCGTAAATCGTTCTCTTCTATTCACGATTTACGATTTACTATTCACGGCTCTTAAGCCGCCTCCTCTTCCTGCGCGCCCGTCTCGGTCTCGCCCTCGACCTCTTCGGGCTGGACGGTCGCGCCCGCCTTCTTCGGGTCGAGCTGCGCCTGCAACTGCTCGGCGGCTGAGCGCGAGAGCACGAGCTTCTCGTGGTAGAGCACGTCGTAGATGTTCACGCCGCCCGCGCCGACGACCTTCGCGCCGCGCACGTTGCGCGAGGCGAGCACGAGATTGTCGTTGTCAATCGTGTCAACGATGAGAGTCTTGCCCTCGACGCCGAGCGCCGCCAGAGCGCCGACGAACTCTCTGGTCTTCGGCTGGCCGAGCACGAACTCCTCGACGACGACGAGGTTGCCCTCGCGCAGCCGCTCCGAAAGCGCAGAGCGCAGAGCGCCGCGACGCATCTTCTTCGGGATGGGCTGCGACCAGTCGCGCGCCTGCGGCCCGTGCACGTTTCCGCCGCCCTTCCAAAGCGGCGAGCGGATCGAGGCGATGCGCGCGCGCCCCGTGCCCTTCTGCTTCCAGAGCTTGCGGCCCGAGCCACTAACGTCGCCGCGCGTCTTCGTCCCGACCGTGCCCTGACGAGCGTTCGCCAGGTAAGCCTTGACGGCGGCGTGAATCAGCGACTCGTTCAGCTCCGCGCCGAAGACCGCCTCGGAGAGTTCGAGGTCGCCGACCTCTTCGTTCTTCAGGTTGCGCACCTTAACGGTAGGCATAAACTCAATCCTCGTAAATCGTGAATCGTAAATCGTAAATGGTGAAAGACGGCTGCTGTCTATTCACGATTGACGATTTACCATTTACGGCTTTTGGGCTTTGCGGACTATAACGACGCTCCCGTTCGCGCCGGGCACCGCGCCGCGGATCATCAAAAGGTTGTTCTCGGCGTCCACGCGCGCGACCGTCAGACCCTTGACCGTGACGCGCTTGTCGCCCATATGGCCCGACGAGCGCGTGCCTTTGATGACGCGCGAAGGGTAGGCCGACTGGCCGATGGAGCCGGGCCTGCGCACGTTCATCGAGCCGTGGCTTTCGGGGCCGCGGTTGAAGTGGTGGCGCTTCACAGTGCCCTGGAAGCCCCGCCCCTTCGAGCGGCCGACCAGCTCGATCGAGTCGCCCTCGGCGAACTGGTCGACGAGCACCTTGTCGCCGACGTTGACCTCCGAGCCGTTCGCGCCGTCGAGACGAATCTCCTTGAGGACGCGCGTCGGGGGCACGCCCGCGCCCGTCTTCTCGAAGTGGCCCTGCATCGGCTTGGTCACGTTCTTGAGCTTGACGGGGCGGTCTTCGACCAGCCCGAGTTGGACGGCGTCGTAGCCGTCGCGCCCCGCGGCCGACTTCTTCTGCACGACGACGCACGGCCCCGCCTTAATCACCGTGACGGGCGTCACCGTCC
>JALZHC010000940.1 GCA_030914105.1 Acidobacteriota bacterium | reverse complement strand
AGTCTGGAGTCCGGAGTCTGAAGTCTGAAGTCCGGCTCGCAGTCGGGCCGTTTACCTCGAAGCTTCTTTGCCTCGACTGAGCGCGGCCACGGCGGCGTTCGTTAACGATAAGTGGGTTTACGTCGAAGTTTCTTGACTCCAGACTCCGGACTCCGGACTCGCCAGACTTCTTGAGCGATGACTGTTTTCGACCTCTTCGTGCTCGCGATTGTCGGGGCGTCTGTGGTTGCGGGCGCTCTGCGCGGGTTCGTGCGCGCGCTCATCGCGACCTTCGGACTCGTCCTCGGACTCTTCGTCGCGGCCCACGCGTATGAGCCTGCGGGCGCACTGCTGCGCGGCGTCGGCCTCGTCGAATCAAACGAGGCGGCGAACGCGGGCGGCTTCCTTCTCGTCGCGGGGCTGGTGCTTTTGGCCGGCTTCGTCGTCGGCGAGTTCGCCAAGTCGGGCTTGAAGCGCGCGCGGCTCGGATGGTTCGACGGCGCGCTCGGCGCAGGCTTCGGCCTGCTGCGCGGCGTGGGCGTCTGCTCACTCGTCTACCTCGCGCTCACGGCCTTCCCCGTGCGCATCGAGTCGGTCGCGCAGGCGCGCACCGGCCCCGCGCTCGCCGAGGGCGCGCGCCTGCTCGCCCTCTGCACCTCCGGGGACGTGCGCGCGCGCTTCCACGCCGAGTACCGGCGCCTCTTCGCCTGAACTTTCAACCTTACAAGGGAACCGAACGGGTATTGAGACTTTCTAATCCCAACGCACGGAGCCACTCATGCAGATGCGCGCCCGACTCGAAGCCCTGATTGACGAGATGCTCGACGGCCAGATCATGCTCGACGAGGCCGTCACAGAGTTCGAGAAGCTCTATATCCAAAAGGCGCTCGCACGCCACAAGGAGCACCTCTCGCGCACCGCCGTCTCGCTCGGCATCCACCGCAACACGCTCTCCAAGCGCGTCGCCGCCTACCGCACGCAGGAGCGGACACCCACGAACCACCGCCCGCGTAAGTCCCCGCCGCGCCGCAAGCGGTAAGAGTTTGTACCTCAGATAATCAGCAAGAAGCCCGGCGAATAATCACACTCGCCGGGCTTCTTGCTGATTATCTGAGGTCGGCGGTTGGCGCGCCTCCGCTATCGAACAAGGCTCACACGCTCGCGTGTGGAGCATAACTACAGGCCATTTCTTGTAGACTGCTCGCGACCAGCGCCCGGAGACCCCTGGCGCGATGTTCCATTAAGTTCGCTAAGATATCTTCCACCCCGACTTCTTTGCCGCTCGCCTTTCCGAGTTCTTCGACTGTCTTTCCGAGTTCTTCCATGATCCGCTTCTCAAGCCTGGTTAATTTGCGCTGCACGGTCGCTATGGAGCTCCCCGTTTCGCCGGCAATTTCACTGACAATCTGCTTGAGCGTCTTTCCCTGCGACCACAGGAGCACTATCCTCTTCTCCTCCGGCGTGAACGAGTTGCTTACACGCCCCAACGCTTCATCTATCTGCGCGATGCGGTTCTCCCAGAGGGATTCCTCCCTCTTCTCCTCACTCTCCTTCTCGCGCTCCTCCGCCTCCGTCAGAATGGTCGAGCAGGGCGCGATCATGCTCCTTCCGTCTCTTTTACCTTCGGTGTGTTCGTACTCGAAGCTATCCTGATACTCCTCCTCGCAACGTCGGCCCCGGTCAAAATAGTTGCGCCAGTGGTTTTTGGCGACCGAGTAAGAAAAAGACCGGAGGCAGGCGCGCCAGGAGACGTGGTGGGGGTTTTTAAGCTTGGTTATCTTGTCGCGGATGGTTTCGTAGACGACGTCTTGCGTGTCCTTGCCATGTTCGTCGTGAGTCACCCTGTACCTGCGCCAGGCCCATTCAGCTACTTCATTGAGGAGTAGGTGCAGCCAGGGGTGGATTAAAAGCGCCTTCCGCGCCTTCTTACTCCCTTTAACAGCCTTCGGTATGATCTGTTCCAGCTCAACGTCGCTAATCCCCTGCCCTTTCATGGTACTTCTCCTTCGAGTCCGTACTGCCGGTCTCTTTCGAGCGTTAAGTCTGCGCGAGACGTAGACTGAAGAATTCCCTTGGCACTTTCGACTGGGGCAATAGGTTGGGCGGGCGACCGGCCTC
>JALZHC010000367.1 GCA_030914105.1 Acidobacteriota bacterium | reverse complement strand
GATGAGGACACTACTTCAGGACGTGCGTTACGGGCTGCGCGCGATGTCGAAGAGTCCGGGGTTCACGCTGGTCGCCGTGTTTACTTTGGCCCTAGGGATCGGGGCGAACACGGCCATCTTCAGCGTGGTGAGTGCGGTGCTCCTGAGGCCGCTGCCGTATCCGGAGGCCGAGAGGCTCGTCTACGTCGGGCAGCAGTACGGGGGCGAATTCTCCGGGTCGGGCGAGCCGAAGTTTCTCTTCTGGCGCGAGCAGAGCCGTTCGTTCGAGGCCTTGGCCTGCTATTCGGGCTACGGCGGCGCGGGCGGCAACCTCGCCGGCGGGCGCGAGGCGGAGTACGTGGGCGGCCTGCGCGTCTCCGAAGACTTCTTCCGCGCGCTCGGCGTCTACCCGTCCATGGGTCGCCCTTTCACTCACGACGAAGACACGCCGGGCGGGCCGCGCGTCGCAATCCTGAGCGACGGGCTGTGGCGTCGGAGCTTCGGCGCGGACAGGGATTTGATCGGCAAGACCGTGCAGCTCAACGGCCAGCCTCTGACGGTCGTTGGCGTCATGCCGCCGCAGTTTCGCTTCTCGTCCGGCGCAGACCTCTTCGTGCCGATGCGCGCGCAGCCGCGGAACAACGTCGACCCGAACGCGGAAGTGGTCGGGCGTCTGAAGCCGGGCGTCAGCCTCCAGCAGGCGCAGGCCGAGCTGAAGGTGATTGCGGAGAAATATCGCGCGGCGTTTCCGGGCCAGATGATGGCGAACGAATCGGTCGGCGCGGAGCCTTATCAGGATTTATTCACCGAGGGCGTGGCGAAGTACCTCTGGATTTTCCTGGGTGCGGTGAGCCTCCTGCTTTTGATCGCGTGCGCGAACGTCGCCAACCTGCAACTGTCGCGCGCGACCGCGCGGCAGCGCGAGATCGCCGTGCGGATGGCCCTGGGCGCGTCCGGCGGCCGCATCGTGCGGCAGTTGCTGACGGAAGGTTTGCTGCTGGCGCTCGCGGGCGGCGCAGCCGGTCTGCTCATCGCGGCCTGGGGCATGGAAGTCCTGACGGCACTGATCCCGCAAGGCTTCCTGCCGCGCGTGGCCGAGGTTCGTCTGGACTGGCGCGTGCTCGTGTTTGCCCTCGCGGCCTCGGTCTTGACGGGGCTGCTGTTCGGCGCGGCCCCGGCGTGGCAGGCGCGCAGGACGGACGTGAACGCGTCGCTGAAGAAGAGCGCGGGCAGGGGCGCGTCGGCGCGCGGGCGTCTGCGCGGCGCGCTGGTTGTGGCGGAGGTGGCGCTCTCGCTCGTGCTGCTGGTCGGCGCGGGCCTCCTCGTCCGCACGTTCACGAACCTGCTCGCCGTCGCGCCGGGCTTCGACCCGCGCGGCGTTCTCACCTTCCAGGTCAATCTCGGCGGCGAGCACTACAACACCACGGAGAAGTCCGCGGCCTTCTTCCGCGACGCGCTCGGACGCATCAGCCGCCTGCCCGGCGTCGAGGCGGCGGCGGTCACGAACAGGCTGCCGCTCGACTGGCAGTTCAACATGCCCGTCAACTTCCCGGACAAGCCCGAACAGGGGCAGAGCCTACAGGTTCGCATGATCACGCCCGACTACTTCCGCGTGATGAAGATTGACGTTCGGCAGGGCCGCGCCTTCGACGACGGCGACAACCCGTCGGGCCAGCCCGTCATCGTCGTCAACGAGGCCTTCGCGCAGAAGTTCTACGCAGGGCAGGGCGCGCTCGGCCAGCGTCTGTACGTCGGGCGCGGGCTGGACGACCCTCTGCGACAGGTGGTCGGCGTGGTCGGCGACATCAAGCAGCAGAGCTTAGACCGCCCCGCGCCGCCGATGGTTTACGTCCCCGTTCAGCAGGCGTCCGACAAGCTTTTGGCGACCATGCGCACCTTCAACGCGACGAACTTCGTGGTGCGGACGACGGTCGAGCCGTCGGGCCTGACGCCGGCCATCAAACGCGAGATCGCCGCGGTAGACCCCGCGCTCCCGCTCTCGCACGTCGCCACGATGGAGGAGGTCGCGGCGCGCTCCGTCAACTCGCAGCGCTTCCAGATGCTTCTGCTCGCGTCCTTCGCCGCGCTCGGCCTGCTGCTGGCAGCGGTCGGCATCTACGGCGTGATGTCTTACGCGGTGGCGCAAGGCACGCACGAGATAGGCATCCGCATGGCCCTGGGCGCGCAGGCCGGCGGCGTGCTGAGGCTCGTCGTCGGGCGCGGGATGACTCTGGCCTTGTTGGGGATGGGCGTCGGCATCGCGGCGTCGCTGGCGCTGACGCGCCTGATGAAGAGTCTGCTGTTCGGAGTGAGCACGACCGACCCGCTGACGTTCGTCCTCTACTCCTCGATACTAGCCGCCGTCGCGCTCCTCGCCTGCCTCGTCCCCGCGCGCCGCGCGACGAAGGTAGACCCGATGGTCGCGTTGAGATACGAGTGATGAGTGATAAGTGATAAGTGATGAGCCGAAGCCGTTGCCTTCTCTTATCACTTATCACTCATCACCCCCTTTGAGGTGAATGATGAGGACGTTGATTCAAGACTTGCGCTACGGGCTGCGTGTGCTGTGGAAGAGCAAGGGGTTCACGGCGGTGGCCGTGGCAACTTTGGCCTTAGGGATCGGGGCCAACACGGCCATCTTCAGCGGCGTGAGCGCCTTCATCCTGCGACCGCTGCCGGGCGCGGGCGACCCCGAACGCCTGGTCACGCTCTTCGAGACGGCGAAGAGCGGCGAGTGGGGCTACAACAACTTCTCATACCCCGACTACCTCGACTACGTGGCGCAGTCGCACTCGTTCGACGGAATAGCCGCGCGCCACATGGTGCAGGCCGCGGTCGGCGGCGAGCGCGAGCAGGCCGGCGTCGAGTGGGGCGAGACGGTGACGGGCAACTTCTTCGACGTCTTCAAGGTCAGGATGAGCATGGGGCGCGGCTTCCTGCCCGAAGAGGACGAGACGCCGGGCACGCACCCGGTCGTCGTCTTGAGCGACAACCTCTGGCGCACGCGCTTCGCGTCGGACGCAAGTATAGTCGGCAAGAGCGTCGAACTGAACGGCAACCCGTTCACGGTCGTCGGCGTCGCGCCGCCGGAGTTCGCAGGCTCGCAGTGGGCGCTCGACATGAAGTTCTGGGTTCCGCTGATGATGAGGCGGCAGGTTGCGGGCGGGACGAACGACGGCTGGAGGACGGCGCGCGGCGACCACTGGCTCGGCCTGTCCGGGCGTCTGAAGCCCGGCGCGACGCGCGAGCAGGCCGCAGCCGAGCTTTCCAATATCGCCGACCGGCTGGAGCGCCAGTACCCGCAGGAGCGCAACAAGGATGTGCGCGTGCTCGTCACAACGGAGCAGCAGGGGCGCTTTCAGGAGATGTCGAAGTTCGTGACTCTGGGCAGCGGTCTGGCGCTGGCCGTCGTCGGACTCATCCTGCTGGTCGCGTGCGCCAACGTCGCCAACATGATGCTGGCGCGCTCGGTCGCGCGTCGTCGAGAGATCGGCATCCGGCTCGCGCTCGGCGCGGGGCGCTGGCGGATCGCGCGCCAGCTCCTCACGGAGAGCGTCATGCTCTCGCTGGCGGGCGGCGCGCTCGGACTCCTTCTGGCCTTCTGGATGACGGACGCGTTGACGAGCTTCTTCCCTTCGCTCGCCTTCCAGGTCAATCTCAGCGTCGCGCCCGACACGCGCGCGCTCGTCTTCACACTCGTCGTCTCCGTCCTCACGGGCGTCGTCTTCGGACTCGCGCCCGCGCTCCAGGCTTCGCGGCCCGACCTCGTGCCCGTGCTCAAGGGCGAGTCGCAGAGGGAGGGGCGTGCGCGCCGCCTGTCTCTGCGCAACGCGCTCGTCGTCGCGCAGGTGGCGCTCTCGCTCGTCGTGCTGGCCTGCGCCGCGCTCTTCGTGCAGAGCTTCCGCAACGCCAAGGCGATTGACCCCGGCTTCGCCGCGCACGACGCCGTCGTCGTCTCCGTTAACCCGGCGCTCTTCGGCTACACGAAGGAGCAGGGGCGCGACTTCTACCGCCGACTGGCCGAGCGCACGCGCGCGCTGCCCGGCGTTGAAGGCGCGGGCGTGGTTGACTGGCTGCCGCTCGGCAACGGCCATAACTTCTGGGGGCCGATCTACTCCGCGGAGCAGCCGCCGCCCGCGCCGGGCGAGGGTCTGGGCGCGGAGGCGGAAGTCGCCGGGCCGGGCTACCTGAAGGCGATGCGCATCCCTGTACTTCAGGGGCGCGACTTCGACGAGCACGACCGAGAGGGCGCGACGCCCGAATCCATCATCATCAACGAGACGCTCGCGCACCGTCTCTTCCCCGGCGAGAGCGCGCTCGGCAAGCGCCTGATGCTCGGTCGCCCGAAGCCCGACGTGCTCGAAGTCGTCGGCGTCGCGCGCGACACGAAGGTGCGCACGCTCGGCGAGTCGCCGCAGAACATAATCTACGTCTCCGTGGATCAGACCTACCGCGGCGACATGACGCTCGTCGCGCACACTTCGGGCGACCGCGCGGGCGTGGTCAATGGCATCCGCGAGGCCGTCCGCGAGCTGGACGCGCGCATGCCGCTCTACAACGTGCGGACGATTGAGCAGCACCTGACCTGGGCCTTCTGGGCGCAGGACATGGCGGCCTCGCTCTCGACGGCCTTCGGGCTGCTGGCGCTGCTGCTGGCGGCGACCGGCCTCTACGGCGTCATCGCCTACACGGTCGCGCAGCGCACGCACGAGATCGGCATCCGCGTCGCGCTCGGCGCGCAGAGCAGCGACGTGCTCCGCCTCGTCCTCGGCCAGGGGATGTGGCTCACGCTGGCCGGCATCGTCGCGGGCCTCTTCGCCGCGCTCGCCTCGGCGCGACTCGTCGCCAGCCTGCTCTACGGCGTCAGCCCCGGCGACCCGGCAACCTACCTCCTCGTCGCGCTGCTGCTCGCGCTCGTCGCGCTCCTGGCCTGCCTCGTCCC
>JALZHC010000366.1 GCA_030914105.1 Acidobacteriota bacterium | reverse complement strand
GCCCAGTTGCGCCGGTAGCCTTTGACCTTCGTCAACTGCACTTCATATGCGCTGCGCAAGCGCGCCGCCGCTTCTTCGCGTTGCAGCCATTGCGACGCGGCAATGCCGATGCTCTGCGGCCTGTCGAAATCGGGCAGGCCGGTCTTGTCGCCGCACTCTTCGCAATACACGAAGCGCTTTCCTTCGCGCACGCGCTTGACGACGGTGGCGCGCTCTTGCCTGTGTCCTTTAGGGCAGACGACGGGCGGGAAGCGCGTCACCTCCACGTCGCGCTGGTAGAGGAACTGCTCGAAGAGCTCCTGAAACTTGTCGCGCCCGTCCCGCGGCATCCGGTCGCCGTAGTAGAGCACCAGCTCGATCTCGCCCTCGCGGTCTTCAATCAGGCGGAAGCCGCAGATTTCACCCTCGCCCATCTCGTACTGCGCCTGGTTCTGCCACTGGTTGATGCGCGTGAAAGAGGGCGTGTAGCCCAGGAGGACGACCAGCGAGGCGTAGAGGTTCTCGACGCGCCCGCGCACGACATAAGAGATGTCGTCGGTCGCGGGCAGGTCGTCCTTCAATGGGCGCTTCTGCTTGATAAGGGCGGGGAAGATGAGCAGTGTGTCGTCGCCCATCGTCTCGCGGAAGCAGATATTGTGCCCGAGGAATCTGAGGACGGCGGCGTCGAGCAGAATCTGGCTCTCGGCCTGCGCGAGGCCAGCGAGTTCTTCGAACGGGTACTGGCCGCGCAAGAGTTCAGTCTCGCTCACCGCACCCAGCTCGCGCGGGTTTTTATCGGCCAGAAACACGACGGACGAGGCCAGCGTCACGAGCAGGTCGGGCGTGAGCAGGATATGCTGATTGCCCTCCGAGCTACGCAGGACGGCGACGTAGCCGTGCGTTTCCAGATGGCCGACCGCCGTCATCATCTCGGCGTCTGTGAAGCGCCAGCCCTCGTCGGTCGCCTGCAACTGCTCGCGCAGGGCTTGTGGGCTGACCAGCACGCCCTTGCGGTCGGGCTTCTCTTTGAGCGCCAGCACGTAGTCTTTAATGCGCTTGAAGGTGACGGTCGTGACCGTCGCCGTCATCTCGTCCCAGGGAATCTGCTCCTTGAGCCTTTCCAGCAAATCCTCCAGCCCTTCGCCGCGCTTGGCGCTGGTGCTGATGTAGCCGCCGCGTATGCCGTAGCGCTGACAGAACTGTTCGAACTCCTGCTGCGAAAGCGCCGGCGGGCTCACGTCCACACGCGCGCCCACCAACACGACGGGCGGCAGTTGCCCCTTGCCCTTCAGTTGCTCCAACCAGAACTGCACGCCCTTGAGCGGCTCCTGCCGGTTGCTCGGGTCGAAGAGCACCAGCGCGGCGGCGACGTTCTCTAAAAAGATGGAATGTATTTGCCTATAGGCGTGCTGCCCCGCCAAGTCCCACAGCACCGCCTCGCACTCGGTGCCGTCCTTGCGCTTCAAGCCCAGTTCCTTGATGGGCCAGAACTGCTGGCCGTGCGTGGAAGAGTGTTCCTTAAACTCGCCGTGCGCCAGCCGCCACCCCAACCCCGTCTTGCCCACGCCCGAATCGCCGACCAAGACGAGTTTCGCAGTCGTATAGTTAACGCTCTCTTGCGTCTGACCGAGCAAGACCGCTTCGTCCAGCTCCCAGATGCGGATGATGGTGTCTCTTTCCCCCAGCGTCGCCAACACCGATAGGTAGGGATGAAAAGCGATACCGGGTGAAAAACCAATAGCATCTGGTTCTACCAACACCGCCACGCCTGCCCAAGTATCGCACCGCCACAAGCGGACGGTATTATCCGATGCCCCTTGATAACCACTACCCTTAGACGCAAGCCAACGGCCATCGGCAGAAAAATCAACGCAACTTATATAGGCAGAATGCCCCTCCAATACCTGTAAGGCTCTGCCGCTAGTGGTTTCCCATAGGCGGATAGTTTTGTCCCCAGAGGCAGAGGCAAGCAGATAACCACCGGGCGACCATGCCACGGAACGAACAGCATCAGTGTGCCCTTGAAGAGTATGCAAAAGTTCACCGCTAGCTACGTCCCACAGGCCGATGGTTCTGTTTCGGGAAGCCGAGGCGAGGCGCTGACCATCCGGCGACCACGCCACGACGTAGACCCGGTCAGCGTACCCTTCCAGCTTTCTCAAAAGTTCACCGCTAGCTACGTCCCACAGGCCGATGGTTCCGTCATCCGAAGCCGAGGCGAGGCGCTGACCATCCGGCGACCACGCCACGCTGATGACCCAACCGGTATGCGCTTCCAGAGTTTGTAAAGACTCACCGCTGACTGTCTCCCACAGGCCGATGGTTCCGTCATCCGAAGCCGAGGCGAGGCGCTGACCATCCGGCGACCACGCTACGTCTCTGACTGTTAAGATGTGCCCCTTTAAGATGTGTGCACACGCGCCGCTGTGCGCATCCCAAATCCGGATGGTTTTATCCTCAGAAGTCGAGGCGAGGTATGAGCCATCCGGCGACCACGCGATGCGGTTTATCGAGTTAGTATGCCCGCGCAGGACGTGGCGCAGGGTGAGGCCGGGCACGGGGGAGCCGCCGATTTCGGTGAAGTCCGTGGCTTGCGGCTCCTCCTGCTCAAACGAGGATTCGGGAGGCGGTTGTGGTTGTTCAGGTTTTTGTTCGCTCATGACGGCTCATTGCTTCGACTTCTGCAACTCTTCGAGGGTGCGTTTGAGGGCTTCGAGTTTTTGGCCGGCTTCGCCGAGTTTGCCTTCGGAGGTGAGGCGCTGGTAGTCGTTGAATTCCGTGGCGGCCTGGTCGATGAGTTCGGCGGTGGTGTGCGCGTTGGTTGCGGGCTGTTGTGGCTGCGGGCCTGTGGCCTTTGTGCCTTCGGTCGGCGTCGGTGTGGGCGGGCCGCCCGCGTTGTTGCCGAAGAGGTTGGTGAGGGCTTCGGCGAAGCTTGTGCCAAAGGCGAGGCGGTCTTGGGTTGCGAGGACGACGAGGCGCAGTTCGGGCATGGGCGAGCGCTCGGCCTGGAGGTAGATCGGCTCGACGTAGAGCAGGCCGCGCCCCAGAGGCACGACGAGCATGTTGCCGCGTTGCGCGCGCGAGCCTTGCTGGTTCCAGAGCGTGAGCTGGGAGGAGAGCTGCGCGTTCTGCTCGATGCGCGCGTTGACCTGCGCCGGGCCGTTGACGAGCTTCGACTTCGGAAACTTGTAGACGACGAGCGTGCCGTAGGCCGCGCCGTCGCTGCGGCCCGCCATCCAGCCGATGAGGTTGTCGCGCGAGGCCGGCGTAAACGCCACCACGTCGACGAACTCCGGCGCTGCCTCCTTCTCGCCCGGCAGTTGCAGGAGCGCGTAGTAAGGCTCAAGAGCTTGCGCGGCGGGTGCGCCGCCGCCCGGCTGCTGCTTCGGGGCCGACTCGCGCGCGAGGCTCCAAACGTCCTCGCGCTGGAAGAAGACCTTCGCATCCTCCGTGTGATAAAGCCCGTAGGCGTCGGCCTGCGCGCGGAGCAACGCTTCCGGGTAGCGCACGTGCGCGCGCAGTTGCTCCGGCATCTGTGCTGACGGTCGGAAGAGCGCGGGGAAGAGTCCGCGGTAGGCGCGAAGCACCGGGTCTGCCTCGTCGAAGACGTAGAAGGAGGCCGAGCCGTCGTAGGCGTCGACGACGACCTTGACGCTGTTGCGAACGTAGTTGACCGCTTCGGGCGTGCCCGCCAGCTCGTGGTGGCGCGAGTAGGGGTAGGTGCCTGCGGTCGTGTAGGCGTCCATGATCCAGTAGAGGCGTCCGTCCTGGCCGACGACGACGTAGGGGTCTTCGTCGAAGGCGAGGAAGGGGGCGAGCGTGCGCACGCGCTCCGAGATGTTGCGGCGCATGAGCACGCGGCTCTCAGGCTTGACGGCGTCGGCGAAGGGCAGGCGCGTCATGTCGCCCAACTCCCACGCGAGGATGAGGCGGCGCAGGCTGCCGCCGACGGGGAAGCCGCCCGCGCCCTCGTATGTGGTCGAGGCGTTGGCGTCGCCCTGCGGGTAGTCGAACTCCTTCTGGCCGGTGTCCACGTAGACGACGGTGTCGGTCTTCTCGCCGAAGTAGATTTGCGGGCGCGCAAGGCGCACGTCGGGCGCGGAGGATTCGGTCGGCATGTTCGAGAGGACGAACTGCGGACGGCCTTCGGGCGTGAAGCCGTTGGCGGTGTTCATCGTCACGCCGTAGCCGTGCGTGTAGATGAGGCGCTCGCTGATCCAGTTGCCGCGCGCCGAACTGGGAAGCTTCGACACGTCCAACTCGCGCGGCGCGAGCATCATCTGTCGGGTCTGGCCGCCTACGCGGTAGCGGTCGATGTCCACGTCGCCGAAGTCGTAGTAGGTTCTAATCTCCTGCACCTGCCGCAGCGTGTCCTGAAGCGCGTGGTAGTCCCAGATGCGCAGGTTGTCGAGGGTCGGCTTGTTCTCGGCGAGCGCGTAGGCCGAGTCGTCTGTGTCGGCTGGAAAGTCGCGCGCCTCCACGCGGTCGAGGTTGAAGGCGCGGCGCGTGGCCGCAATGTTGTGGTTGATGTAGGCGGACTCGCGGTCAAGCTCGTTCGGCTTGACGACGAAGCTCTGCACGTAGCCGGGGACGGCGACGCACGCGACGAGGTAGACGACGACGGGAAGCAGGGGCGCGGCTATCAACAGGCGCAGGCGTCGGAAGGCGAAGCCGTTAACGAGAGCGACGGCTGCGCCCAGGACGAGCGCGACGGCGACGATGAGGAGTCCGGGCAGGAGGTAGTGGTCTTCCGTGTAGGTGACGCCGCTGAAGAGCTGATGGTCGTCGAAGAGGTACTCGAAGCGCGCGAGGTAGGCGCGCACGGCGAGCGCGACGAGCAGGAGGGCGAGCGCCGAAGAGAGCGCCGAGTAGACCGCGCCGCGCGCCGCCGGCGACAAAAGCGCCGCGCGCGACTCGAAAGCCTTGCGCACGTCCTTGCCCGTCGGCAGA
>JALZHC010000365.1 GCA_030914105.1 Acidobacteriota bacterium | reverse complement strand
GACTACAACGGCGGCTTCGTCCTGCCGATGGCGATTGAACGCGCCGCCACAGTCGCCGCCGCGCCGCGCGAAGACCGGCGCGTGCGCGCGCACTCAGTCAACCTCGGCGAGACCGCAGAATTCGACCTCGACCGGCCCGGACGCGTGCGGCGCGGGCTGTGGCTCGACTACCTGGAGGGCGTGGCCCGGTCTCTGCTCAAGCGCGGCGCGCGGCTCGGCGGCGCAGACCTCGTCGTCTCGTCGGACGTGCCCGCGGGCGCGGGCCTCTCTTCGTCGGCGGCGCTCGAAGTCTCGACGGGGATGGCGCTCGCCGCCGTCTCCGGCGCGCAGGTCGGCGCGCTTGAGCTGGCGCTGGCCGGGCAGGAGGCCGAGCACACATACGTCGGGACGAAGTGCGGCATCATGGATCAGCTCACGTCCGCCTGCGGGCGCGCGGGCCACGCGCTTCTGATAGACTGCCGGACGCTCGAAGCAACGCCGATCCCGCTCGACACTTCGGAGACAGCGGTCGTCATCTGCGACACGCACGTCCGTCACGAGCTGGCCTCTTCGGCCTACAACGAGCGACGTGCAGACTGCGAGCGCGGCGTCGAGCTGCTGCGCGAAGTGCTGCCAAACGTCGAGGCTCTGCGCGACGTGACCGTCGCAGACCTGGAGCGATACGGCGCGCGTCTTCCCGAAACGGTCAGGCGAAGGTGCCGCCACGTCGTGACGGAGAACGCACGCACGCTGGCCGCGGCCGAAGCTTTGCGCGCCGGCATGACGGACGAGTTGGGGAGGCTCATGTGGCAGTCGCACGAGTCTCTGCGCGACGACTACGAGGTCAGTTGCGCGGAGCTTGACGCGCTCGTCGAGATTGCCGCCGGGGTCAGCGGCGTCGCCGGCGCGCGCATGACGGGCGGCGGCTTCGGCGGCTCGACCGTCAACCTCGTCCGTCCCCGTGCGCTCCCGGATTTCCGCCGCGCCGTCACGGCTGAGTTCTCAAAGCGCTTCGGCCACGCCCCGACCGTCTACGTCTCGGAGCCGGGCGGCGGAGCGGAGGAAATAAAGGATGAAGGATGAAGGCGGAAGGATGAAGTGGAAGCGAAGCCGCGGCAGTCGCGCTTTCATCCTTCATCCTTCCGCCTTCATCCTTCCGCAGATATGAGTAGCATCAAGGACGTGGCGCGCGAGGCGGGCGTTTCGACGGCGACCGTCTCGCACGTCATCAACAAGACGAGGTTTGTCTCCGAAGAGGTACGCGCGCGCGTGCTCGAAGCGGTCGAGCGGTGCGGCTACTATCCGAACGCGCACGCCAGAAGCCTCGCTTCGGGCCGCACACACATTCTCGGCCTCGTCGTCTCCGACATCTCGAACCCGTTCTTCCCGGAGCTGGTCAAATCAATCGAGGCGGCGGCCTTCGAGCGCGGCTACGACCTGATGCTCTCGAACACGAACTACGACCCGGAGCGCACTTCGCACTACGTCCGACGCTTCATCGAGCGCAAGGTAACGGGCGTCGTGATTATGACCTCGGAGCTGGATGCGGCGCTCATCGGCGAGCTGGCGCGGCGCGAGGTCTCGGTCGTCTTCCTCGACCTCGGCCAGCCCGGCATGCACATGAGCAACCTCAGAGTGAACTACGAGGCCGGCATCGAGGAGGCGATGCTTCATCTCGCCGCGCTCGGCCACACCGAAATCTCTTTCGTCAGCGGGCCGGCCCGCCTGCGCTCGGCGCAGCGCCGCAACGAGGCCTTCCGCAACTGGATGCGACGCCACCTGCCCGACACGCGCGCGAAGGTCTACGGCGGCGACTTCAAGCTCGAAGGCGGCAGACGTGCGGCGCGCGAGATTCTGGAGGCGCGCGAGCGACCGACCGCCGTGATGGTCGCCAACGACATGATGGCGCTCGGCGTGCTCGTCGAGTTTCAGGCCGCCGGCCTCGAAGTGCCGCGCGACATCTCGGTCGTCGGCTTCGACGACATCGCGTTTGCCGCGCTCGCCGAGCCGCACCTGACGACCATCTGCCTGCCGCGTGCCGAACTCGGACGCCGCGCCGTCGAGGCACTGATGACGACCATCGAGTACCCGGATCAGCCCGGCGTCGAGATCAACCTCCCCACGTATCTCGTCGTGCGCAACTCGACCGCGCCGGCCCGCGCGGGCCGCGCGCGCAAGAGCAAGGGCAAGTCAAAATGAGAGGGAAGAACGGAGAGATGACGGGAGGCGAGAGAAGCGCAGAGATGTTGGGAGATGAAAGAAGCGTGGAGGTGAGGCGGATGGAGAGAAGCGGAAGGATGAGGCGGGCCGAGAGAAGCGGAGGGAGGCCGTCGCCGCGCGGCGTCGCGGCGTTCGCGCTCGTACTCGCGGCGTCGGTGCTCGTCGTCGCGTCGGCGTCGGAAGCCTTCGCGCAGCGGCGTGCGACCTACAGCAACCCGGTCGAGGCGGGCGACTTCCCAGACCCTTCCGTCACGCGCACGGGGCAGGACTTCTACGCTTCGGCGACGACCTCCGAGTGGGGGCCGGAGTTTCCCATCCTTCACTCGCGCGACCTCGTCAACTGGGAGGTCATCGGCGCGGTCTTTCAGAGGCGGCCCGTGTGGGCGACGGGCAGCTTCTGGGCACCGGAAATCTCGCAGTACCGCGGTCGCTTCTTCGTCTACTACGTCGGGCGAAAGAAGGGCGGGCCGCTCTGCGTCGCCGTCGCCACCGCCGCGCGGCCTCAAGGGCCTTACGCGGATCACGGCCCGCTCGTCTGCCAGGAGGTCGGCTCGATTGACCCGTTCCCCACGACGGACGAGAACGGCGTGCGCTACCTGCTCTGGAAGGAGGACGGCAACAGCGTCAGCCGCCCGACACCCATCTGGGCGCAGAGACTCTCGGAAGACGGCACGCGCCTCATCGGCGAGCGGCGCGAGCTGATTCACAACGACCAGGCGTGGGAGAAGCACCCGACGCTCCCGTTCGGCAACCTCGTCGAAGGCCCTTCGGTCGTCCGCCGCAACGGTTGGTTCTACCTCTTCTACTCCGGCAACTTCTGCTGCGGGCGCGAGTGCGACTACGCTCTGGGCGTCGCGCGCTCGCGACGCCTGCTCGGCCCCTGGGAGAAGAACCCGCGCAACCCAATCCTCGCCGGCAACGACAATTGGAAGTGTCCCGGCCACGGCACCATCATCGAGGACGCGCGCGGGCGCTACTTCCTTCTTTATCACGCGTACCAGCCGAAGGACTTCGTCTACGTCGGGCGGCAGGCGCTTCTTGATGAAGTGAAGTGGGGAGCCGACGGCTGGCCGACCATCAACGAAGGCCGCGGGCCGAGCGCGCGCGCCTCCTCGCCCTTCGGCGCGCGCGAGACGGATGCGCGATACAGTTTCTTCGACGACTTCACGGAGCCGGAGCTGCGGCCCGGCTGGCAGTGGCCGCAGTCGAACCGGCCCGACCTCAAGCCCGGTCGAGGACGTCTCCTGCTTGCGCCTTCGCACGAGGCCGCGGGCGACCCGACCGCCGCCGTGCTCGCGCGCACGACCACGCGCGGCGACTACACGGCGACCGTCGCCCTCGACCCGCGCAGCCTGAAAGGCAAAGGGACTGCCGGGCTGTCGGCCTACGGCGACGCCGACAACTCGCTCGGCATCGCCGCGCGCGCAGGCGGCGACGTCTTCCTCTGGCGCAAGGAGAAGGACAAGCCGACGCAGCTCACCGGTCAGACGGAAGGCGCGGCGCGCGGCCCCCTAGTCTACCTCCGCATGAGCGTGCGCGAAGGCCACCTCTACCGTTTCGCCTTGAGCGGCGACGGTCGCGCGTGGAAGGATGTCGGCGGGGAGTTCGACGGCGCGTACCTGCCGCCCTGGGACAGGGGCGTGCGCGTCGCGCTCGTCGCGGGCGACTCAACTGGGTGGTTCAAGTCGCTGCGCATCGAGCCGACGAGATGATTGCGGATTGGAAGTCAGATTTCAGAAGGCGCGGCTCTCATGCTCCGTCAATCCGCATTCCGTAATTGATTAAGAGAACGGAGAGGAAAACATGAAATCGTTTATCAAAGGACGGCGGAGCGCCTTCGCGCTCGTGCTCGCGGTCGCGGCTCTCGCGCTCGCGCTCGGCGGCTGCCGCAAGAAGGAGGGCGGCGGCGCGGGCGGCGCGGGCGGCGGGAAGATGCGCGTCGGATTTTCGCAGACGGAGACCGACGGCCCCTGGCGCATCGCCGAGACCAAGAGCATGCAGGACGAGGCCGCACGGCGCGGCTACGAACTCGTCTTCACCAACGCGCGCGGCGACACGGCGACGCAGGTCTCCAATCTCGAAGACCTCGTCGCGCAGCGCGTGGACGCGATCTTCCTCGCGCCGCGCGAGGCCAAAGGCTACGAAGGGCCTTTGCAGGCTGCGAAGGACGCGGGCATCCCGGTCTTCCTCATCGACCGCGAGCTTGAGGGGCCGAAGGCCGGCGACGACTACGTGACCTTCATCGGCTCGAACTTCATCGAGGAGGGCCGGCGCGCGGGCGAGTGGCTCGCCAAGCAGACCGGAGGGAAGGCCGGCATCATCGAGCTGCTCGGAACCGCTGGCTCCTCGGTCGCCAACGACCGCCACCAGGGCTTCGCCGACGCCATCAAGGCTTATCCCGACATGAAAATCATCGCCGCGCAGGACGGCAACTTCACGCGCGCCCAGGGGCAGAACGTGATGCAGAACCTCATCCAGGCTCACGGGCATTCAATCACCGTCGTCTATGCGCACAACGACGAGATGGCGCTCGGCGCGGTGCAGGCACTCAAAGCCGCCGGCATGAATCCGGGCAAGGACGTGATCGTCCTCTCCGTTGACGGCGAGCGTGCCGCGCTCGAAGCCATCAACAGCGGCGACATGAACGCCACGGTCGAGTGCAACCCGCGCTTCGGCCCCATCGCCTTCGACACGCTGGAGAAGTTCAAGCGCGGCGAGAAGCTCCCGCCCAAGAT
>JALZHC010000939.1 GCA_030914105.1 Acidobacteriota bacterium | reverse complement strand
TGAGCTTCAGATGGCTTTGATGAACCGTCGGCAGGAGCCGCGCATCGAGACGGTCTTTATGATGGCCGCGGAGGCTTACTCCTACGTCAGCTCGCGCCTCGTCAAAGAGGTCTACTCGCTCGGCGGCACAATCGAGGGCCTCGTCCCCGCCACGGTCGAGGAGCGAATGCGCCGCAAGCTGCGCAAAGGTTGAAAGCGCGCCCCTCATCCGCAACGGTGGATGAGAGAGACGCCTTCCGCCCTCTTCTCTTTTGCCTTCTGCCTTTTTACTTTTAACTTATTTGCGGCTACCATCGTGCCGCCGCTCAAACATCTATCGGGAGAGTCAAAGACACACTGATGGCAGAGACCGCAACCGAAGTCAGCTTTAAGCCCTCGGCCAATGTTGCGCGGATGCAGCCGTCTTCGACGCTCGCGGCGATGCAGGCAGCGCTGGCCCTGAAGGCAGAGGGCGTTGACGTGGTAGACCTTGGGCCGGGCGAGCCGGACTTCGACACGCCCGAACACGTCAAGGAGGCCGCCGCGCGCGCGATGCGCGAGGGCCAGACCAAGTACACGCCGACGGGCGGGACGCGACGGCTTCAGGAATCAATCGCCGGCTACTACGAGCGCGAGTTCGGCGCGCGCGTCGCGCCGTCCGAGGTGATGGCGACCGCCGGCGGCAAGCAGGCCGTCTTCAACGCCGTCGTCACGCTCTGCGGCCCCGGCGACGAGGTGCTCATCCCCTCGCCCTACTGGGTGACCTTCCCCGAAATCGTCAACTTCTCAGGCGCGACCCCCGTCTACATCGACACCGAAGCTTCCGGCTTCCACCTCACCGCCGAGCAGGTCTCGGCGTCGATCACGCCGCGCACCAAGCTCATCATTATCAACTCGCCCTCGAACCCGACGGGCCGCGTCATCGCGCCCGAAGAGTTCGAGCGGATCATGCAGGCGGCCGCAGAGCGCGGCGTCTACGTCGTCTCGGACGAGTGCTACCTGCGTTTCGTCTACGCGCCGGCGGAAGTTTTCACGGCCGCCGCGCTCGCGCCGGAGCTGCGCGCGCGCCTCTGCATCGCCGGCTCTTTCTCGAAGACCTACGCGATGACGGGCTGGCGCATCGGCTACTCGATTGCGCCCGCCGCCTGGACGCGCGAGATGAACAAGGTGCAGAGCCACTCGACCTCGAACCCAAGCTCGATTGCGCAGGCGGCGGCGGTCGCCGCGTTCGACTCTTCGCAGGAGTGCGTCGCCGAGATGCTCGCCGAGTACACGCGCCGCCGCGATTGGCTCGTCCGTGCCCTGCACCACATTCCGGGCTTCCGCTGCCTCGAACCCGAAGGCGCTTTCTACGTCTTCCCAGACGTGCGCGGCTGCCTCGGCCCGGAAGTGAAGACCTCCGCCGATTTCGCCGAACGCCTCCTGCGAGAGGCGCAGACGGTCGTCACCGACGGCGCGGGCTTCGGGGCCGAAGGCTACATACGTATGTCCTATGCCACCTCGATGGAACGGCTCGAAGAAGGCGTCGAGCGCATCCGCAAGGTCGCGGAGAAGTACGCGAGCTGAAGAATAGTAGCCAGAAGTCAGTAGCCGGTAGTCAGTAGATTTTTGCCTCTCATCAACGTTCTGACAGACGGTCAGGCCCGACGATGAGAGGCGCTTTTCTACTGGCTGCTGGCTCCTGACTTCTGGCTACTGCTTTCAGTAGATGTTGAAGTTGTATTCGAGCACGACGTACTGCGAGACGACGTGGCCGTCTTTCTGCGCGGGGCGGAACTTGATCTGGCGCGCGGCCTGGATGGCTTTCTCGGTCAGGCCGTCGGGCAGCGGCTTGACGACGCTGATACCCGTCACCTCGCCCGAAGCCGACAGCACGGCGCGCAGGCGCACGATGCCCGTGACGTTATTCCTGCGCGCCTCCTCGGTGAAGCCCGGCTCCGGCTTGAAGGTGATGACGGCGCGCTGCGTCACCTCGTTTATCTTGAAAGTCCGGCTGTAATTCTCAGGCCCGCCGCCTCCGCCCCCGCCCGGCCCTCCGCCGCCTTCGTGCGCGTCGCCGCCGCCCATGTTGTAGCCGCGGCCCGGCCCCGCGCCCGTCCCTTCGCCCTGTCCCATGCCGCCGCCTGAGCC
>JALZHC010000039.1:2552-12269 GCA_030914105.1 Acidobacteriota bacterium | reverse complement strand
GCCTCCGGGCGCGCGCCAGTTGCCGTCGAAGCCGTATTCGAGCTGGAGCACGCCGGGCCTCTGGAACTCCGCCGGGTTCGAGGCGGTGGGCCTGGCGGGGACGATGAAGTCCGGCTCGTCGTTGATGACGGAGCTGTCGTCGGGCTGCGGAGTCGGCGTCTGCGCGCGGGCCGCGGCGCACGCGGCGAGGCACAGGAGCGCGCTCGTCAGGAGGCGCGGAAGAACTCTTCGCGTCGGGAGAAATGAGTGGCTCATAAGTGGTCGGGGTGTCCAGTCGGCTTCAAGAAGAGTCGGCGCGTCAGTCGGCTTGAAGAAGAGTTGACGTTCAGTCGGTTTCAAAAAGAGCCAGCACGTCAGTCGGCTTCAAGAGGAGCCGGGACGTGCGGCGCGGCCTCTTCCGGGCGCGTGCGCGCGGGGCGTTTGTGTTCGACGAGCGCGAGGGCGTTGCGGCGCAGGCCGGCGAGCTTGGCGCGCTTGACCGGGCTGCGGCGGAAGCGTTCGACGTAAAGGTCGTGCGTGAGCGAGGCGATCTCTTCGAGGTCTGGCCGAAGGTTGCCGGCGCGCGGCTCGAAACGCGCCTCCGCGGTCGGCTGCTCGAAACGGTTCCAGGGGCATACGTCCTGGCAGATGTCGCAGCCGTAGAGCCAGCCCTCAAGATTCTCGGCGACCTCCGGCGGCAGCTCCGGCGCGCGCAGCTCAATCGTTGCGTAGGAGATGCAGCGCGCCGAGTCAACCACGTAAGGCTCGACGATTGCGCCCGTGGGGCAGGCTTCGAGGCAGAGCGTGCACGTGCCGCAGTGGTCTTCCGAGAGCGCCGCGTCGTACTCCATCTCGATGTCTAAGACCAGCTCGCCGAGGAAGACCCACGAGCCGAGTTCGCGCGTGATGAGGTTCGTGTGCTTGCCTATCCAGCCGAGGCCAGCGCGCGCGGCCCAGGCCTTGTCCATCGAGGGCTGCGCGTCAACGCAGACCTTGCCGCGCGCTTCGGGCACAAGCTCCTGGACGAAGGCGAGCAGTGCCGACAGTTTTTCTCCGAGCACGTCGTGGTAGTCGTCGCCCCAGGCGTAGCGTGAGATTTTGCCGGCGCGCGCATCGTCGGCGTGCTCGTGCGGCGTGAAGTAGTTGAGCGCGACGGCGACGACCGTGCGCGCGCCCGGCAAGATTTCGCGCGGGTCTGTGCGCCGCTCAACACCGCGCGCCATCCAGGCCATCTCCGCGTGAAACCCGCGCGCGAGCCACTCTTCGAGCCGCGCCCTCTCGTCGTCCAGAGCCACGGCGCGCACGACGCCGACCTTGTCGAAGCCGAGTTCGAGCGCGCGCCGCTTCAACTCGGACGTGAGCCGCGCGGCTGAGAGTGTTTCCCCTGTCGTCTCGAAGGCCAAAGCGTTCACCTGTGCGACTCCGAAGCCAAAGCAGTTATCTTTCCGTCGAAGTATAACAGAGCGCGGCGCGCGACTCCCGGCTCGAAGTCACGCGTCCGAGCGCCCCTCATGCGGTCGAAGCCGCGGCGTGTTACAATCGAATTTCCCAGGTCTCCCCTGCCGAATGTTGAGTGGTTTCGCCGCGGCGCGCGCGCGGGCCGTGGGGACTCGCGCGGGTCGAGGGAAGAGGGTTGATGTCTGTGCCAGGGTCGCCGGAGTCGAAGGAGAGGGAAGAGGAGTCGCTCGAACTAAAGGCGGGCCGGCTCCTCTTCATTGGCTTGCCCGTCACGCGGCTCGACCGCCACTGGCGCGAGCTTCTGCGCGAAGTCCGGCCCGGCGGCGTCATCCTCTTCGGGCGCAACGTCGAGTCGGCGGAACAGGTCGCGCTCCTCAACGCGCAGATACGCGACGCCGCCGGCTCCGAAGTCTTCATCGGCATTGATCAGGAGGGCGGGCTGGTTGACCGCTTCCGCGACATCTGCGAGCCTGCGCCCTCGGCGAAGGCCGTGAGGGGCGCGGGCCGCGCAGAGCTGGCCGAGGAGTTCGGCCACCTTTCGGCGCGCGTGCTCCGGCTGCTCGGCTTCAACATGAACTTCGCGCCCGTGCTCGACCTCTCCGGCGACAACGAGGATAACGGATTGCGCGCGCGCACCTTCGGCACAGGCCCCGAAATGGTCTCGCTGCTCGCGGGCGCTTACCTCGACGGCCTCCAGCGCCACCAGATCATCGCCGTCGGCAAACACTTTCCGGGCCTTGGCGGCTCGAAGGTTGACTCGCACCGGCGTCTGCCCGTCATCACGAAGACCTGGGAAGAGATTTTCGAGCGCGACCTCGTGCCCTTCATGGACTTGATGTTCCACCGGCCCGGCGAGCGCCTGCGCGCAGTGATGGTGAGCCACGCCGCCTTCCCCGACGTGTCCGAGTTCCTTCAGGCATGGTTCCGACGCTCCGGCGACCCGCCGACGATTCAAGGCTTGCACGAGTTCCCCGCGACCATCAGCGGCAACGTCACCACGCGTCTGCTCCGTCGGATACTGAAGTTCGACGGCCTCGTCATCACCGACGACATGGAGATGGGCGCGGTCGTGCAGACGCTCTCGGTGGCGGAAGCCAGCTTAAGGGCGATTGAGGCCGGCTCCGACATGGTCTTGATCTGCGAGCAGGAGGCGAACTTCGTCGCCGCGCGCGACGAGATAGTGAAAGCGGTCGAGGAGAAGCGTCTGAGCCTGCGCGGGCTCGGTGCGGCCCGCCGCCGCATGCGTCGCGCGCTCCGGCTTGCGGGCGAGCCGGAGCAGTTCGACGCCGAAGAGTTTCAGACGGTCTCGCGCCGCATCGCGCGCCTCAAGCTCGACCTCAAGAGCGCAGAGGAGACGGGCGAGTATGCCCCGCTCTACGGCACGGAGGACGGCGGCGTCCGCCGCTCATCGAATTTTTGAAATCTGCATCAATACTCCCGAAATGAGAGATGGCGTTCATGACTGAAAAGTTCTGGATTGAGATAGCGATTGCAGTAATCGGCGCGCTTTGCGCTGTCGGCATCCTCACCAATAAAGCAGTCCGCGAAAAGGGCCTGGTCTGCGGACTTTTCAAGGACTGGCAGTACTTATACTAGGGCCGATAATACTTATCCTTAGCTGCTCTTATCGGGGCATTAATAGGCTACGTAATGCCGAAGCCTGACAAAGAAGCCGTTAACAAACCATAACGTTAAGTTATTTTGGTAAATCGCGCTGGAGGCGTACACGCTTTCGCCTTTCGCTTTTCACTTGAGTCCAAGCAGGAACGACCCTTACAGTATTCAATCTCTTCTTATCAATTCACGGAGGTATAACCGCGTCGTGCAACGCTCGTCGGCTCTTCTCCTTGCGCTCGCAGTCATCCTCGTTCCCGCCTTCGCGCAGACGACGTCGCAGTCGGCGCAGCAACAGCTCTTCGGCCAGCGCAACGCGCCGCAGCCGCAGCCCACGCCGCCGCTCCCGCCGCCGCGCGTCCGTGTCGAAGACTACCGCGAGCGCGCCGCCCGCATCATCGGCGCGGCGCTCACGGACGACACGGCATATCGTCGGCTGGCGTGGCTCACAGACCGCATCGGCAACCGCCTTAGTGGCTCCGACTCTTTGCAGCGCGCGATTGAGTGGGCCGCCTCCGAGATGAAGCGCGACGGACTCGACGGCGTGCACACGGAGAAGGTCATGGTGCCGCACTGGGTTCGCGGCGAGGAGAGTCTGGAGTTGGTCTCGCCCGTCAGCCGAAGGCTCTCGATGCTCGGCTTAGGCGACAGCGTCGGCACGCCCGCGGGCGGCGTGACCGCCGAGGCCGTCGTCGTCCACAGCTTCGACGAACTCGAAGCGCTCGGCGAAAAGTTGAGAGGCAAGATCGTCGTCTACAACGTGCCCTTCACTACTTACGGTGAGACCGTGCAGTACCGCGCCTCCGGCCCTTCGCGCGCCGCACGTTACGGCGCACTCGCCGCAATCGTCCGCTCGGTCACGCCCGTCAGCCTCCAGACGCCGCACACGGGCGGGCTGCGCTACGACGCCGCGCAGCCGAAAATCCCGGCGGCCGCCGCGACCATCGAAGGCGTCGAGATGATCGAGCGCATGCAGTCGCGCGGCGAACACCCGCAGCTCCATCTCACGATGGGCGCGCACTTCCTCCCCGACGCCGAGTCGGCCAACGTCGTCGCCGAGATTAAAGGACGCGAGAAGCCCGAAGAGGTAGTCGTCATCGGCGGCCACATAGATTCCTGGGACGTGGGCCAGGGCGCGCAGGACGACGGCGGCGGCATTATCGCCACCTGGGAGGCCGTCCGCCTTCTCAAGAAATTGGGACTCCGCCCGCGACGCACCATCCGCGTCGTTCTCTTCACCAACGAAGAGAACGGCGCGCGCGGCGGCGCAGGCTACGCGGAAGCGCACAAGTCGGAACTCGCACGCCACGTCCTCGCCATCGAGTCCGACTCCGGCGTCTTCCGCCCCACGGGCTTCGGCCTCTCGGAAAAGGCCACGCCGCAGGCCCGCGCTGACTTCACGGAGATCGCCAAACTCCTCGCGGGCCTGCGCGCAGACCACATCAACCCCGACGGCGAAGGCACGGACATCGCCCCCATGATGCAAGGCGGCGTCACCGGAGCCTCGCTCGACGTTGACGGCACGCACTACTTCGACATCCACCACACACAGGCCGACACCTTCGACAAGGTCAACCCGCAGGAACTTGCCGCTTGCGTCGCCGCGCTCGCCGTCATGGCCTACGTCGTCGCAGAGATGCCGGAACGTTTGGGACAGTGATAGCGAAAGGAGCGGTAAGGAAAGGAAGAGCAGGGCGCGCCCCGAGTTTTCGAATTCTTAGGCGGGATTATTATTGGCAGTTCACACGTTGAACGAAAAATCAGGCGGGCTTTTAATGCCGTCAACATTAAGGATTATTCCCCACCCCGACGCCCTTAAGATAGTTTATCCAATATTCAGCGTCCGCACGTTTTTTATAATTATATGAGGCAAGGAGATTCTGGTAAAAATGCAAAGCTTCCTTCCCCGCGAGCATCTGAGTCGCCGTGGCGAAGTGGTTGGCGACTAAAAGGACTGTGTTAGAGATCTTCAGAGTTCCCGTATACCCTTCCGAAACGGAGTCCATCTGCAAAAGGTTAGGATCAGTGAGGCGTTCGGTGGGATCAAGCGACAACAAATTTCTAAGGTGGTGTGAGAAGAGCCTTGAGGAGTGTCCGCCGGAGGGGAAATCTTTAGGCTCTTCGCCGGCCCGCCGCGCCTGGAAGCTCGGGATTTCATGCCCGGTTATTCCGTAGTAGAGCGTAGCTCCAAAGGCATACATGTCGCTCGCGGCGATTGCGCCGCCCACTTCTTGCTCTTCCGGAGTATACGTGCCGTGGCGGTAACGGGATTTCGGAGATTCCGAGGAAAGAGTCGCGAAGGTACAATCAACGAGTACCCATGCTATAAAGAATTGCTCATCGCCATATCCGAAGCTGTCGTACCGCCAAGTTCCCAGCGCCGAGTTCGGCCTTTGGGTAAAGTCAGGGTCGCCCCTTTTTATAACCATATAAATATTGTCGGGATGAATATCGCGGTGAATTATATCGGCCTTATGTAGTTGTCCCAGTGTGTTCATTAATTGTTCGTGAAAGCTTTCAAGCACGCTGCCGGTTAAGCCGCCGACGCCCCGTGCTATAGCCTTAGATAATCGCACACCGCCGACGTAGGGTATTTCCTCATAAATTTTTCCATTCTCTTCCCATATTAGTCGCGGTGCAGCAATATTGCAGAAGTTGCGGTCTCTAAGTATTTCCAGAGCTTTGACGCAAACCCTGTCCGACTCAGTCTCTTTAACAATACATATCTCACCGGTATTACGAATACGGCACTTTATCACACGGCTGTAGTGTCCTTGGTAAATCGTATGAATGATGTCATACCGATCTGCCGTCGGCGCTTTATTACTAGTTCTTGGTGGCTGTGCTTCTACTGATTTTGCGGTAGCTGTCGGGACGCTCGCAGGTGCAGGCGTGTGACCGCTGTACTGTAGGGAAGCCTCGATATTATCGGTTAATCTGACAAGGACTTCTTCCTGCTCGCCCTTCGTCATATTAATAAGCGGGTTGGACGGAGGGTTCACGCATTGAAAGCCGGAAAGCGCCGGAGTACTCAGAAACCTGGAAGGGCTTATGATTAGAGGTAAGATGACTGCCCCATCTTCTTCGGCGGCAGTAAGGAGCGGCGGCAGTTCATCGGTGGCGATGAAATCGGACGCTAAAAAATCTGCACTGATTAACAGCACGGCAACTTTCGCGGAGGCGATAGCTTCTTTAATCTCCTCCCTCCATCTTGACCCCGGTTTTATTCTCGTGTCGTCCCATATATCAACGTTATTATCACGTTCCAAGGGGCGAAGATGTACGCGTAGCCGCTCCAGCCATTTAGCATCTGCACGACCATAACTTATAAAGACTTTGGTGCGTTCTCGATTTTGAACAGCCATATACGCTACTTGATACTCCTCTGAACTCGTAGCCGCGATAAGACCAATCACAATCTTAATGCATTATAAGTGCATACATGCGGGCAAGAGAAGCAGCAGGACTACGGCATGAACGGAAGCGGCTTCCGCGTAAGACCGGATTCGGCGTGGCACGGTCGCGCGACGCAGCGCCTAACCCCTTATTAAATTCTGCCTCCTACCCGCCCTTTTTCTGGAACTTTACGCCGCGCCCGCGCGAATCTACAGTGTCCGCCGGTGGTCTTCGATTAAAGTTCAGAGCTGAGGATGTCAGGTTCCAGAGAAGAGAGCGACGCGGAGCTTTTGCGGCTGATGCTGGCCGGGGACGAGTCGGCGTTCACGGCGCTGTACCGTCGCCGGCAGGGCGCGGTCTATCGGTTCGCTTTGCAGATGAGCGGGTCGGAGGCTCTGGCCGAGGACGTGGTGCAGGAGACCTTCATGGTCTTGATGCGCGAGGGCCGCAACTTCGATCCGGCGCGCGGTTCCTTAGCCGCGTACCTCTACGGCATCGCGCGCAATCACGTGCTACGCGCCTTCGACCGCGAGCGCGCGCTCGTCCGCTTTGAAGAGGAGTCGGAGGGCGAGGGCGAAGCGACGCACGAGAACCTCGTCGCGCGTCCAGACCCGCTCGGCGACCTGACGCGCGGCGAGATGTTCGAGCGGCTGAGGCTGGCCGTGCTCGCTCTTCCGTCGCACTACCGAGAGGCTTTGGTGCTGTGCGACCTTGAAGAGATGAGCTACGCGGAGGCCGCGGCGGCGCTCGATTGTGCGGTCGGCACTGTGCGCTCGCGCTTGCACCGTGCGCGCGCGATGCTCGCCGAGAAGATGCGCGGGCGGCGCGAGGTTGAGGCGGCGAGGCAGGCGGAGGCGGAGGCGGGCGGCGTGGAAGCGGGCGGGCAGGCTCTGAGGACGGCGAGGTGTTTCGCATGAACTGTCAGGAGTTCGAGAACAGTTTGGACGCGCTGGCGCGCGGCAGTCTCGCGGACGCGCGCGCGCGTGCGGAGGCTTCGGCGCACGCCGAAACGTGCGCGCGCTGCGCCGCGCGGCTCGCGGACGAGCGTGCGCTCACAGAGGGCTTGCGCGCGCTCCGTTTGAAGTTGAAGACGGCGGAGGCCCCGCCGCGCGTCGAGTCTGTGTTGCTCTCGGCGATGCGCGCGCGCGCTGGCGTCTCGACGAACGCGGAGCGCGGCGACAACCCGACGAACGCGGGGCACGGCGACAACTCGTTGAAGGCGGGGCGCGACAAGGTCTCGTCGGCGGCGAGTGCGGACGCGCGCAGTTGGTCGTGGACGAAGACGGTCGCGGTCGCCGGGCTGGCCGCCGCCGCCGCGCTCGCCTTCTTCATGCTCATCCCGCCGGGCATGTCTCTGCCGCCGCCTCGGAATGCGGGCGAGACGGCTCAGTCGTCCGGCACAGGCGACGCTGACCGCGCGCGCGGCGTCGAGACGACGAGCGCGCCGCAGGATTTGGCGAAGGACGGCGGAAGTGAGACGGACGTGCAAGACGCTTCGGACGACCCGCGCGTGAAGCAGCCGCGCTCAGTCGTCGCCGCGCGCCAGTCCGCTCGCGCGCTCAGTTCGCCTGCCGTCTACAACACGGGCGCGGCGCTCGGCCCGCGGGCCGCGCGCGGCGGCGTCGAGGAGGCGGGCGACGAAGAGATCACGACCGACTTCATCCCGCTGACGCAGGGCGGGCGCTTCGCGCAGGGCGAGGGGGGCCACCTCGTGCGCGTCGAGCTGCCGCGCTCGGCGCTCACCTCGTTCGGGCTGCCGGTCAACGCGGAGGCGGCGGGCGGGCGCGTCAAGGCCGACGTGCTGCTCGGCGAAGACGGGACGGCGCGCGCCATACGCTTCGTGCGCTGACCCGGTCGGCGTTCAAACCCCACATCGCTTGCGGAAGCTTTCAGTGCCGCGGGCGCCGGCGGGCGGGTCTCTCGGTGAGCAGGCCGCTCCCTCCGCCTGCGACGCGAACGCCCGACCGCGCCCGCGGCGCTGAGCCGGACGCTCCCGCGGGTGTGGCCGGTTTAAGTTTGGCAGAGGCACTCAAACGTCTGAAAGGAAGGAAGACGAATCATGCATAAGAAGTGGATGGCCTTCACGGTCGCGCTCGGACTGCTCGGCAGCGCCTTCGGCGTGCGGGCGCAGGAGTCGAAGGAACGCAAGGCGCAGGTCGAGGTCTACGTCCAGCAGAACGGGCCGGAGGGCCTGCCGCCGAAGATCGAGATGGGCGGCGACAACTTCGTCTTCGTCGCCACCGAGATGAGCTTCGGTGGCAAGGTCGTGCGCGGTGCGCCCTACTCGGCGCAGGCCGTCACCGAGAGCGTGCAGACGCTCGCCGACGGCAACCGCATCACGCACAAGTCAACGGCGCAGGTCTACCGCGACTCCGAGGGGCGCACGCGCCGCGAACAGACCATCGCCGCCATCGGCCCCTACTCCGTCGCCGGCGACCCTCCGCAGACCTACTTCATCAACGACCCCGTGGCCGGCGTCAGCTACATCCTCGACCCGCCCTCGAAGACGGCACGCAAGTTCGAGATGCCCACACACTTCGCCTCGTGGCGTCTGCCTCAGGGCGAAGTCGAAGCGCCCGTCAGGACGGTCTATCCTCCCGCCGCCATCGCCGCCGGGGTGAAGGGGGAGGTCAAGGTCATCATGGATGTCAACGAGGCGGGCAAGGTGGAATCGGCGCGGGTCGTCGAGGGCAACAAGATGCTGCAACAGGCGGCGCTCGATACGGCGAGACAACTCCGGCTCAAGCCGGAACTGCGTAACGGCGTCCCCGTCAGGGTGCAGCGCGAAATCTTTTTCGACTTCAAAGACGCCGGGGACGCCAAGGTTCAAATCATAAACGGAAACCAGGAACCCACGGACTCGCAGACGAAGAAAGAGTCGCTCGGCAAAGAGGTTGTCGAAGGCGTGCAGGCCGAGGGCACGCGCATCACGACGACCATCCCGGCGGGCGCGGTCGGCAACGAGCAGCCGATCCAGATCGTCAACGAGAATTGGTACTCGCCCGAACTTCAGGTCGTCGTGATGACGACGCACAGCGACCCGCGTTTCGGCACGACGACCTACCGGCTCACAAACATCCAGCGCGCCGAACCCGCGGCCACGCTCTTCCAGGTTCCCCCGGACTACACCGTCAAGGAAGGGCCGGGCATGGGCGTCAGAACCATGCGCCGCGAGCGCCGCCAGACGGAAGCGCCCCCGCCGCCGCAGGAGAACTGAAGCCGCCGCCAGCGAGCGCATAAGTGAAGAGGCCCGCGTCGCGACGCGGGCCT
>JALZHC010000039.1:0-2542 GCA_030914105.1 Acidobacteriota bacterium | reverse complement strand
GGGCTTCCCTTCTTTATGCAGAGCTTTTCCGTTCCGATGCGGAGCCTTTCCCCGCTCCGCGCGCGCTTCGAGCCACCGCGCCGCGGCCTCCACGTTTACGCCGTGCTCTTCTTCCTTCCGCGCTGTGACCTCTTCGAGCTGCTGCCTCCGGCCGACTTCCGCCCGTCCCCTTTCTTCGCCTGCGGCACGTGGCGCGCGGCCTCGTCCGTGATGACGCAGAGGCCGCTCACGTCGCTGCGGCGCAGCTCGCCGACGAGCGCCGACGCCTCTTCGTAAGTCAGTCCCGCCGCTTCGCTCCCGCGCTCGCTCAGGACGGCCCAGCGCCGCTCGCCCAGTTCACTCATCCAGATGCTTTCCGGTCGTCGGGGTTCATTCAGCAAACGTCGCGGCAAGTGTAATGGATGCGCGCGAGGCCGAACAAGCGCGCCCGCCCGCGCACGCTTGCGGCCCGCGCGAGCGCGGCGTTAATCTAGCCCGCACGAGTTCAAACGCCCCGATGAAATTCAGAGTCAGCCACACCGAAGAGGTTTTCGCATGAAGAAACCGCTCCTGTTTCTCGCACTCCTTCTGACCGCCGCCTGCGCCACGCAGCAAACGCAAGGGCCGCAGTCCACGCCCACGCCGACGGCAGCCGGCTCAGGCGACCAGGCGTTCAAGACGATTCATGACAAGTACGTCATCGAGTTCCTGCGCCGCAACCCTTCGGTCAACACTTATCTCGGCGGCGCGGGCCTCGACCCTTCTTTGAAAGAGGCGGACGGGCGGCTGCGCGACCACTCGGCGGCGGCGCTCGCCGAGGAAGACCGCTGGCTCGCAGACACGCAGAAGTCTCTCGAAGCCGTTGACCCGCAGACGCTCACGCCCGCGCGCCGCATCGACCGCGACGTGGCGCTCGCGCAGATCGCTTATCAACTTCACCTCCACCAGCAGCGCCGCTATCAGGAGCGCTCGCTCGACACCTACACCGTCGAGCCTTTCCGCTCCGTTGACTTCTTCATCCAGGGCATGACGCAGACCGGCCCGGCGACCTACGGCACGCCCGAAGAGTGGGCGCTCGTGGTCAAGAGATTGCAGGATTTCCCGCGCTACATGAAGACGGCGCAGGACAACCTCTCCGCCGGCTTGAAGTCCGGCAACACGCCCGACTGGCGCATGCTCCAGCGCGACGGCCTCGACACCTGCGACGCCGACGCCAAGTATTACGAGAAGGATTTCCCAGACCTCTTCACCAAAGACATCGTGCCGGGGCCGCAGCGCGAAGACCTCCTGAAGCAGCTGGCCGACGCCTCGAAGGGCGCTTCGCAAGCTTACCGCGGCCTGCACGACTTCATCGCGCAGACCTTCTTCGACGAAGTGAAGCCTTCGGGCGCTCCCTTCAGCGAAGTCAAGCCGGCGGTCAAAGAGCAGTTCCGCGCCGAACGCTTCCCCTTCGGCGAGACCGAGTACAACTGGGCGCTCAAGAACAACCTTCGCGTTGACAAGACCGCCGCGCAGCTCTACGAAGAGTCCTGGCCGGTCGTGCAGGCGACGCAGAGTGAGATGTTCAAGCTCGCGCGCCAGATCGGGCCGAAGCACAACCTCAACCTGCCCGCCGACGACATGCAGGCCGTGCGCGCCGTCATGGACGAGCTGGGCAAGGATTACCCGAAGACCGACGCGGAGGAAGTGAGCTGGTACAAGGACGCGGCGGTGCGCCTCGTTGACTACGCGCGCAAGACCGGCATCTTCGACGTGCCCGCCGACTACAAGCTCGACGTGGTCGAGACGCCGCCGCCCCTTCGCTCCTCGATTGACGGCGCGGCCTACTACCCCGCCCCGCCCTTCAAGCAGAGCGGCGTCGGTCGCTTCTACGTCACCACGTCGGGCAACAACGACCAGGCGCAGCTCAAAGAGAACAACCGTGCCGCGCTCGCAGACCTCTCCGCGCACGAAGGTTTCCCCGGCCACGACTGGCACTACAAGATCATGACGCAGTATCGAGACCAGATCGCCTGGGTGCGCTGGCTCACGCCCGGCGCGGTCGAGGACTCTTCGGCGATGTGGGAAGACTCTCTGGCCGCCGAAGGCTGGGCGCACTACGCCGAGGCGCTCGTCGGCGAGCCGCAGCCCGGTGCCCCCGAAGGCTTCTACACGCCCGAAGAAAAACTCTATCAGCTACAGGGCCAACTCTACCGCGACCTGCGCGTGCGCATCGACACCGGCCTGCACACGGGCCGCCTCTCCTTCGACGACGCCGTCGACCTCTTCTCGCAGGTCGTGGACTTCCAGCCGGGCAAGTGTTCCGACTCGAACCTCTCCGACTCCAAGCGCGCGAGCTGCAAGAGCGCGCAGGCCGCAATCTTCCGCTACTCGAAGTGGCCCACGCAGGCCATCACCTACCACCTCGGCAAGGATCAGATTTACGCCTTGCGCTCGGAGGCCGCCAAGCAACTCGGCGACAAGTTCTCGCCCAAAGAGTTCCACCTCCTCTTCATGCGCCAGGGCACGATCCCTTCGGGCTACTTCCGCGACGAGTTGTTGCGCGAGCTGAAGAAATAGACAG
>JALZHC010000364.1 GCA_030914105.1 Acidobacteriota bacterium | reverse complement strand
CCGCCGCCGCAGTAGAGTATGAGTTCCGTAGAGTGGTCAGGGATGGCGGTCTCGATGTCGCGTTCGATGACGCCGCGCCCCATGTGCTCTGCGCCGCGTGCGTGGCCGCGCTCCCACTCGTTGTCTTCGCGCACGTCTATGAGACGCGCGCCGGCCTTGAGGCGTTCGAGCGTTTCGGGTACGCCAACTTCTCGGACGCGCGTCTTCGCGTCTTCGACGATCTTCAGGAATCCTTCGGTGTGCTTCATGGTGCTCGTGTCCTCGTCTTCGGTGGCCGACATTAACGCCAGCCGTCTCGGTTTGACTTTCGTTTTCGCACTTTGCTACATCATAGCGCCTCTCGGTTAATCCTGTGGAGCACGGATGAGTGGAAGACTGACAGCCGCGTCGATGGCCTTCGCCTGCTGCCTCGCTTTGTGCGGGTGCGGAAAGGGCGGGAGCGATAACGCCGCGCAGACGGAAAGGGGCGCGCAGACGGAGAAGGCGGCGCAGGCGGAGAAGGGCGCGCCGGGCGCGGGCGTGGACGCGGTCGTGCGCGAGTTGGGCGAGTTCACGGACGAGCTGGAGCGTGCGTTCGAGTCGGCGTCGAAACCCCGCGACGGCGTGGACGCGGCGCAGAAGCTTCTGGACGCGCGACGCGCGGCGCTCGCGGCGCGCATCGCCGCCTTCAAGACGAGTCCGCAGTTCCAAGCGGACGCGGAGGCGAGGCGGAAGTGGCTCGAAGCCGAAGTGGACAACACGGATCGCGTGAGCCGCCTCCAGGTAAAGTACATGGACGCGAAGATGCGCGACCCGGACTTCAAGGCGCGGCTCGACAAGCTGGTCGAGGACTATAACCTTTTGTTCAAAGACTCGGCCGCGCGCTGAGCGCCGCCCAACGGGCCGTCGTGCGCGCCGGGCGTGCCCTTTGGAGTAAACGCGCCGGACGGAATATAATGCTGCATTGATAAAGCTTTCCGACATCGCTGGCGGTGTGATAAGTGATAAGAGGAGTCGCGAGTCTGGAGTCTTAAAGTCTGGAGTCAAAGGCCGGTGGTTCCTGACTCCTGACTCTCAGACTCCAGACTGTATTTCTTATCACTCATCACTCATCACTTATCACTTCCTTTGAGGAGAACAATTTGTCTACGGAACAGTTTGACGTGACGATCATTGGCGGCGGCCCCGGCGGCTACGTGGCGGCGGTGCGCGGCTCTCAGCTGGGCCTGAAGGTGGCGCTCGTCGAGAAGGACAAGCGGCTCGGCGGGACGTGCGGCCTGCGCGGGTGCATCCCCACGAAGCAGCTCCTCATGTCGGCACACTACTACGAGAAGGCGCAGAAAGACCTCGCAGACTTCGGCATCAAGCTCTCCGGCGTCGAGCTTGCCTTCGCAGACGTGCAGAAGCGTAAGGATAAGGTCGTCACGAAGAACTCGAAGGGCGTCGAGTACCTGATGAAGAAGAACAAGGTGACGACCTTCAACGGACTGGCACGTCTCAAATTGCCCGGCAAGGTCGAGGTCAGTTACGAGGGCGGCAGAAAAGAAACTATCAACACCAGGAACGTCATCATCGCCACAGGCTCGGTCGTCCGCCCCATCCCTGGATTTGAGACCGACGGCGAGCGCATCGTGAACTCCGACCAGATACTCGAACTTAAAGCAGTTCCGAAGTCGCTCGTCGTCATGGGTTCGGGTGCGGTCGGCACCGAGTTCGCCTCGGTCTATTCGCGCTTCGGCGCGGAGACTACTCTGGTCGAGCTGCTCCCGCGCCTGATGCCGCTCGAAGACGAAGAGGTCTCGAAGGAGCTGGAAAAATCTTTCCGTAAGCGCGGCATCAGGTCGCTTGTGGGGACGAAGCTGGAGAAGGTTGAGAAGACAGAGGGCGGCGTGCGCGTGACGGGCAAGGACGGCGCGGGCAAAGACGTTTCGCTCGAAGCAGAGATGCTTCTGGTCGCCGTCGGGCGCATGCCTTTCACCGAAGGGCTGGGGCTTGAGGGGACGAAGATTAAGCTTGAGCGCGGCTACGTGCAGGTGGATGAGTTCTGCCGCACCGCGGAGCCGAACGTCTACGCTATCGGCGACGTGATCCCGACGCCCGCGCTCGCGCACCTCGCGTCGAAGGAAGGCATCCTCGTCGTCGAGCAGATCGCGGGACAGAAGACGCACCCGATAAATTTGCGCCACGTGCCTTCGTGCACTTACTGCGACCCGGAGGTCGCCTCCGTCGGCCTGACGGAGGCGAAGGCCAGAGAGCTTGGCTACGACGTGAAGGTCGCGAAGTTTCCGTTCTCGGCTTCGGGCAAGGCGCGCATACTTGGCGAGGAGGAGGGCTTCGTCAAGGTCGTCTCGGAGACGCGCTACGACGAGCTTTTGGGCGTCCACATCATCGGCCCGCACGCGACCGAGATCATCCACGAGGCCATCGTCTCGCTCCACCTCGAATCCACGGCTGAAGAGCTGGGCCGCGCCATCCACGCGCACCCGACCGTCTCCGAGGCCGTCATGGAAGCCGCCGAGGGCATCCACGGCCTGACGATACACTTTTAAGCAGTCGGCGTTCAGCTCTCAGCTTTTCGACTCATGGTGGGTGAGTGATTCAGCAAAAGTCGAGCGGCGTGGAAGGCAGAAAAGCGGAACGCTGATAGCTGACTGCCAACAGCTTCTTTATGAAAAACGGCTCCACGACAAAGACTACGACGCGCGCGGGCAAGGGCGCGAAGAGCGATGCCAAAGAGGCGCGCGCCGAAGTGACGGCGCAGGCGCAAGGCCCGAACGGCGCGGGAGGCGTCGCCGCGGAAGGGCGGGCCTTCATCCACCTTCCGCCGCCGCGCGCGGAGGCTTTGAGCACGTCTGACCCTCTGAATGAGCGCGGCGAGCTGGTCTGCACGAGCGAGACGACGCTCGACCCTGCGCAGTTGCTCGAACTCTACCGCTGGCTCCAGCTCACACGGCTGGTCGAGGAGAAACTGGTCAACCTCTACCGGCAGACGAAGGTCGTCGGCGGCGTCTTCCGCTCGCTCGGTCAGGAGGCCACGGCGGTCGGCACGGCTTACGCGCTCACGCGGCCTGACTTCATCGCGCCGCTTATCCGCGACCTCGGCGCTGTTCTGGTGAAGGGCATCCGCCCGCGCGAGGTCTTCGCGCAGTACATGGCGAAGGCGTGGGGGCCTTCGGAGGGGCGAGACTTAAATATTCACTTCGGCGACGTGGCGCGCGGCTTCATCGGCCCGATCTCACACCTCGGCGACATGATCCCCGTGATGACCGGAATCGTTCTGGCCGCGCGGATGCAGCAGCGGGACGCGGTCGCGGTCGCATACATCGGCGACGGCGGCATGAGCACCGGCGCTTTCCACGAAGGTCTGAACTTCGCCGCCGTGCAAAAGCTCCCGCTCGTCGTCGTCGCCGAACACAACTGGTACGCCTACTCCACCCCGACCTCGAAACAGACGGCGGTCGCAAACCTCGCCGACAAGGCCGCCGGCTACGGCATCCCCGGCTACGTCGTTGACGGAAACGACGTGGTCGCCTGCTACGAAGTGATGAAGCGCGCCGCCGAGTTCGCGCGCGGCGGCGGCGGCGCGGTCTTGATTGAGGCCAAGACCTACCGCCGAAAGGGACACGCCGAGCACGACGACCAGCGTTATCTGCCCGCGGGCGAGCTTGAGATGTGGGAGAAGCGCGACCCGCTCGAACGCTTCCAACGCCACCTGCTCTCAAACGGCGTCGCCTCGCCGGAGAAGCTCGAAGAGCTAACAGCCGACGCGCGGCGCGAGGTCGAAGAGGACGCGGCCTGGGCCGAATCGTCGCCTCTGCCCGAAGCCGAGAAGGCCGCCTACAACGTCTTCGACAACACACGCGTCCCGCCCGCGTTCCGCCCGAAAGTTTTGGAGGAGTAGCCGTGATTATTCCCGCGGACAAGGCGCGACACCACCCGTCGCCTCAGCTAGAGACGGTCTCTTACGGAGAGAAAAAGATGGGACTCGTGTACGCCGACATCGAACTGATTAGTAGCGACGACCTCGCGCTTCACCGCCGCGGTTTCCTGCCGGAAGAACAGATTAAGCGCATGCGCGTCAGCGCGCTGGTGGACAGCGGCTCGTACATGCTGGTCATCAACGACCAGATTAAACAACAGCTCGACCTTCCGGTGCTGGGCGAGGCGACGGCACGGCTCGCAGACGAGAGCGAGATCAGGGCCGAGGTCGTCGGCCCCGTTGAGATTCGCTTCGAGAATCGCCGCATCACCGTGGATGCGCTTCTGTTCCACGGCAACGTCGAGCCACTGCTCGGCGCGATTCCGATGGAAGACCTTGACGTGATTATAGACCCCAAAGGTCAGCGGCTCATCGTCAACCCGGAAAGCCCCTACATAGCCCGGAAGCACGTTAAGTGACAGCCCGGCTTTGAGCAAAAATGTCAGCGACAACGAAAAAAGAGCATAAGTCGAATCGCCCGGAGCGCGGCGGAGTGGTCACTTTCGTCGAGGCCATACGTCAGGGCTTGTGGGAAGAGATGGAGCGCGACCCTTCGGTCTTCCTCATCGGCGAGGACGTGGGCGCTTACGGCGGCGCGTTCAAGGTGACGGACGGGCTCATAGACGAGTTCGGCGAGGGGCGCGTGATTGACACGCCGATCTCGGAGGCGGCGATTGTCGGCGCGGCGTGCGGGGCGGCGCTGTTGGGGATGCGCCCCGTCGCCGAGTTTCAGTTCATAGACTTCATCACGCCCGCCTTCGACATGCTGACGAACTACGCCGCGAAGTGCCGCTATCGCTGGGGCGCTGGTATCGCGGCGGTCTTCCGCGGCCCTTGCGGCGCGGGCGTCCACGCCGGGCCGTTCCACTCTCTGAACGCCGAGGCGTTCTTCATGAACACCGCCGGCCTGAAGATGGTCGAGCCTTCCACCCCTTACGACGCCAAGGGTCTCATCAAAGCCGCCGTGCGCGACCCAGACCCCGTCCTCTTCTTCGAGC
>JALZHC010000938.1 GCA_030914105.1 Acidobacteriota bacterium | reverse complement strand
CGGTATCTTCATCTCCTCGGCGGGCGTGCGCGCGAGGAAGCCGGTCTGGGCGTAATCCTTCTGCGGGGTCGAAAGCTCGCCGACGATGTCCTCGACGATGTGGTAGTTCGTCAGCACCAGCCCGTTCGGCGAGACGAACGAGCCTGAGCCGCCGTTGTTGAAGCGGACGGAGGCGAGTTGCAGGTGCTTGAGGAAGGCGTCCGTCACGTCGAAGCCGTAGCGCTTTTTGATCTCGGCCCGCGGCACGTTGTTGAAAGTCCACATGCCCTCGTCGGCGCGCGCCGCCGGGCCGAGCGACGAGAGCAAGAGCAGCGCACCCAACAGCGCGCCAGCGAATCTTTTGATCTTCATTCTGAACCTCAATGATGAAATTTGCTGGGAGTTTGAACAAATTAGAATACCACAGCGTGCGCGCGGATGCCTGCGTGCGAGGCCGCCGCGCGCGCGGGAGGGGGTCTCTTCAGGTTGGCCGACTCGTCCGCCCGCAGAAACGTCGCACGCGACGTTTCGGCCTCGACAGTCTGGCGGCGGCCCGCGCGAAAAAATTGTTTTAGCGGAGCGGCGGACGGGTGATACACTACGCGCCCGACCGACGCAGCCGGCCCTTTTCTTGACGCCGGAAAGCAAAGCCAAATCTAACCTCAAAGGAGAGCAGCGCCCGTGTATCCCCTGAACGAACAGGAGACGAAGTACCAGCAGCTTCTGGCCTCGGCGAACAACTTCACGCTCGAAGACCTGGAGGCGAACCGCGGAGGCAGAATAACCGACGGCCAGTTGGCGAAGCTCAAGCGCAGCCTCTACACTTCGCTCGGCTGCTCGGTGCTCTTGATTCTGATCGGAGGCCTTCTACTCGTCGGCGGCATCGCGGCGGCACTCGGCGGCTCGGACGGGTTGATCGCCGGCCTGATCATGCTCGTCATCGGTCTGGTGCTGGTGCCGCTCGGCCTCTTCTCTGTGAGGAGGGGATACGGGGGCGTGAAAGAGCCGCGGCTTCTCTCTTACGAAGGCATCGTCCTGAAGCAGGTGGAGAAGAAAAACTTGCAGGGCGGCTCGCCGCTCGGCGGCTGCCTCGTCGGCTTGATCGCGGCGCTGGCCGGCGTGGATAAGAATTTTTTCTACAAGTGCGACAACGGGGCGCGGTTCAAAGTCTCGAAGGCTGGCTACGACGTGCTCGTCGAAAGCGAGACCTACGACGTTTATTACTCACCCGGCGGCTTCACGAAGAACGTCCTCTTCAGCATCGGCCTAATCCCCGTCGAGGTGACGCGCAAGCGCAAGCCCGGCGCGTCCGCCGGGCAGGGGACGGGGAAGGCCGCGACCGGCGCGGGGGCGGCAGGGGCCGCGGCCAATGAAGGAACCGGAAGAGTTGCCGGCGTTGAAGGAACAGGAAAAGCTGCCGCCGACGAGGGGACAGGCAAGGCCGTCGCCGAAGGCGGCGACCAATAAACTGAAAGGTTGCTGCAAGGACGATGAAGCTTAAAGCCTGCGTGCTGCTCTCGTTCGCGTGTCTTATGTCCACGACTTTCCCGGTCGGGGCCGGCGTGCAGACCTTCGCCGCCGACCTCATCATCGTCAACGCGAACGTCCACACGTTGGACGCCTCGCGCCCACTGGCCGAGGCCGTCGCGGTCTTCGGCGAACGCATCGCCGCCGTCGGCTCGAACGAAGAGATAAAGCGCCTGGCGGGCGCGCGCACGCGCGTCATTGACGCACGCGGCGCGCTCGTCCTGCCCGGCTTCAACGACGCGCACGTACACTTCCTCTCCGGCGGCTTCCAGCTTTCGAGCGTTGACCTGCGCGATGCAGACACGCCGCAGGAGTTCGCCGAGCGCATCCGCCGCTTCGCCTCACGGCTGCCGAAGGGGCGCTGGATCACGGGCGGCGACTGGGATCACGAGCGCTGGCCGAACGTCAAAGGGAGCGCGCCGCTGCCGACCAAAGAGTTGATTGACTCTTTCACGCCCGACACGCCCGTCTTCGTCAACCGCCTCGACGGCCACATGGCGCTCGCCAACAGCTACGCGCTCCGGCTCGCCGGCGTGACGCGCGAGACCGCGGACCCGCCCGGCGGCCTGATCGTCCGCGACCCGCGCACGGGCGAGCCGACCG